>JBNMJI010000077.1:0-7898 GCA_050873725.1 Roseburia sp. | reverse complement strand
GATTATTACCAACAATCCAAAGAAGCGTCCGCTGTCCACTTATTTTGATTCCATTTTCATTATGGCGGCATACGGTGGCAGTGCCCTGTTTGTAGCCAATTATCTGGTACCGAAATACGGTGGATTTACCAACGAAGAACTGTATGTGGAATATGTATTCTGGGTTGTGGTATTGTCGGCGCTGGCAACACTTTTTGCAGTAATCGGAATCTGGAAGAAAGACCAGCCGGGACGTTATGAACATCAGCAGACACAGAAGATTAAAGTCTGGGATTTCTTCTTAATTTTAAAACAGAATAAACCAATCCGGATGCTGATTATGGCAGCCTGCACCAACCGGTTTGCGGCAACGGTATACAGCCATACCACAGTAGGCGTTATGCTTTATGGCATTATGATGGAAAACTATGGAATTGCCGGATGGATTGGTGTAGTGGCAGCATTGCCAACGCTTTTGGTAGTAACCGTTGGAATCCGGGCGGCACAGCGGATGGGACAGAAGAAGGCACTGGTACTATTTACGGGACTTGGAATCTTCTTCCAGTTACTTTTGATTGTGGTATTGATGCAGGATAATATCAATACCGTTACCTTTAATCTCAAACATTTTAATGCCATTTCTTTCTGGTTTATGTTATTCTTTGTATTGTTAAATGGCTGCAAGTCCATTACAAATAATATGGTGGTGCCGATGATTGCAGACTGCTCCGATTATGAGCAGTACCGCAGCGGTAAATTTGTACCGGGACTGATGGGAGCACTGTTTTCCTTTGTAGATAAAATCTTTGCAGCACTGGGAACGGCATTTGTAGGACTGGTGATGTTACTAATTGGATATAATAAAACATTTCCGCAGATTGGCGATACCCTAACACCGGTATTGCGTTATACAACCATATTCCTATTTTGCGGAACACCGATTATCGGCTGGGTAAGTTCTTTGATTGCATTGAAATTTTACCGGCTGGACAAGCAGAAAATGAATGAAATTGCGGCAGCATTGCAGGAGGAAGAGATAGAATGAAAATCGTTTTTTTAGATGCAAAATCAATTGGAGAGGATATTGATTTATCCGCATATGATGCGTTGGGAGAAGTAATAAAATATGATTTTTCTACCCCGGAAGAAGCAGCAGTACGAAGCGTGGATGCAGATGTACTGGTATTAAATAAAGTAGAAATCAATGAAAAGACCATTGGAAATGCAAGCCATTTAAAGCTTGTTTGTGTGACGGCAACCGGAACGAATAATCTCGATAAGGCATACCTTGAGAAACGTGGCATCGCATGGCGCAACGTAGCAGGATATTCCACTGAATCGGTGGCACAGCATACCTTTGCCATGTTATTTTATTTACTGGAAAAGCTGCCTTATTATGACCGCTATGTAAAAGAAGAAAAATATATCGGGGATAAAATGTTTACCCACTTTGATAAACATTTTGGAGAACTGGCGAAAATGACCTGGGGCATTATCGGTCTTGGAAATATCGGAAGAAGAGTTGCAGATATTGCAAAAGCCTTTGGCTGCCGTGTGATCTATTATTCCACTTCCGGACGAAACAGCCAGCCGGGATATGAGCGTGTCAGCTTTGAAGAATTGTTAAAGGAATCCGATATTGTATCTGTTCATGCACCATTAGATGAAAATACATTGGATTTAATGAATAAGGAAGCTTTTCATCAGATGAAGAAAACTGCAATTTTCTTAAATCTTGGAAGAGGACCGATTGTGGTAGAAGAGGATTTAGCAGAAGCCTTGGAACAGGGTGAGATTGCGGCAGCAGGACTGGATGTCCTCCGGGTAGAACCGATGAGTCCGGAAAATCCGCTGCGCAGAATCAAGGATAGTGAAAAACTACTGATTACTCCGCATATCGCATGGGCGAGTGTGGAAGCCCGCACCCGCCTCATGGAGATTATCTGTGGTCAGATTCAGGAATTCTTCTCCAATGGAAGTCCGGAATCATAAGATTTGTTTCCAAGCTCTTTGGAAAGAGCGTCTAACTGCTCCCGGTAAATCGGTGTTCCGATTGGAAGAGTAAATAGCTTTGCCGTCTTGTTTAAGATGGACTGATACCGGGTTTCCGCAGTATCCAAAAGGTCAAAGAAGGACTCATGGGAGACTTCTTCTTTGTTCCACGGATTGCGCCAGCGGAAATGACGAAGATTCAGAGGGTCTACCGTAAAAGTAAAGTAGTCACTCGGAATCAACGGAGAAATACATGCATAACCTAAAGTCTTTGCCTCGATTTTACGGGCAAGGACTTTTTTCTTGCCCTGCGGATCACGAATCCATGCGGTGTTAAGCTGCACAGCTTCTAGGGCAGCCTGCATGGAGCGGTAAGTAAAGCGGTACTCTTTATATGTGGTGCTGTAAGTCTTTAATAATAAAGAAGCAATGATGTGCCGTTCCTTCCGGCTGATGTGCAGGGTAGCACTCTGGTTGAATTCAGATGGCGCACAGTTCTTATAATAAGTAAGAAGCTCTGCATCGATATCTGTTTCCAGATATACATGATGACCGAAATAATCCTTATCATAAGTGCCATAGTGTGACTTGGCAAAGATATATGGATGACAGGTAGTATCTAATATATAATGTCCAAGAAAGCCGCAGATATAGGAAATGGCAATCTGCTGTTCTGTCTCTTCTAAGAACATGTCCTTGCTCTTTAAAAGCTGGGTAAGAAAATCCCCGGTATTTTTGTGGTGTGCCAACTGCCCGATATTTCCGGAAGAGCGGAGGTAGGACGGCAGGTAATAAAAGAAAATATCCGGTCCCTGTAAGCCCATACAGAATGCATGTGGAAATTTACGGATGCAGGAAGTAAGCTTCGGTTCGTTTAATTCACGAAAAGAATTCAGTCCAAATAAATAGTGGGTGATAAATCCTGGCATAAAAACAGATCCTTTCAACTAATTATATTTTAAGTGATTGCAAAAAGGAGACATAAGTCTGCAGGTGAATTTTGATTATCCGAAGGGAATTCTTTTTCTTTGATATGAAATGCCAGCAGTTCTTAGTGCATGTTTTTCTTGATTGTAAACTGTCTTTCCGCCTGCTTTGACGGAAGTACTGCACTGTCCGCCGAGTGCGGATGCGACATAAAGCCTGCAAGGGGCACTGGGAATTTCGATTTACATTTCATTCGTTCTGGCAACCGGCGCAAATTCACATCCATGTTCAGATGCGCCTCGCTGGCACGTCCTGTGCCAGCGTTGCTGGATGCCAGACGAAATTCCAAGTGCCCCTAACAGCCCTTATCATGCATCCGCATTTCGGCGAACCGTTCAGTACTTTTGTTAAACATTGGAAAGACGGTTTTTATCACAGAAAGAAAAACATGCACTTTAGAACTGCGGTATTTTATAGCGAAAAAAGAAGCCCTTTGGATAATCAAAAATCAATCTGTTAGAAATTATTCTTTTTGCAATCGCTTATATATAGATAGTTAAAGTATAGCACTTTTTGCCCGGAAATATAATACAGAAGTTTGACAAAAAATGGATATTTGATATAATCCTGTGTGTGACGAATAATCCATGGAGATACGTGGCAAAATAGACAAACAGCATAAAATCTATATCGAAAAAAATGAAAATTATTTTGTGAAATATGGAGGTTGGAAACATGGGTAATTTAACACAGGCAGTACAGAGAAAAGCATTCAGTGTTGCAATCGATACGACCTTGAAGAAATTAAATGAGGACAGAGAGAAAGCATTGCTTCAACTGGTGGACTTGACAGAAAAATTCATGGGTGACAATTTCCAGAAAGATGCATATGACGGCGCAAGAGCCATGATTAAGAATCCGGATCATAAATGGATGCGTTATGTAAACCGACTTTTAGATGAGACAGACCCTCATGTTGCAAAGATGACCGCATTAAACCTTGGTTATCAGGCAGCTTTCTATGGTACAAAGACAATCCGTAAAATGCGTGAGGTACATAATTGTAATATTCCGTGGTTAATTCTTATGGATCCTACCAGCGCATGTAATCTGCATTGTACCGGATGCTGGGCAGCAGAGTATGGAAATAGATTAAATCTTACATTTGATGAATTAGACAGTATCGTTACACAGGGAAAAGAACTTGGTGTATATTTTTATATGATGACAGGTGGCGAGCCACTGGTTCGGAAATCGGATATTATCCGGTTATGTGAAAAACACAATGACTGTGCATTCCATTGCTACACCAACGGAACATTAGTAGACCAGGAATTCTGTGATAAGATGAAACGTGTAGGAAACCTTTCCTTATCCATCAGTCTGGAAGGATTTGAAGATACCAATGATTTCCGCAGAGGAGAAGGTGTATACGATAAAGTATTACATGCAATGGATTTACTGCATGAGAACGGGTTAATTTTCGGTAACTCCGTCTGCTATACCTCTAAGAACATGGATGCAGTAACCTCCGATGAATTCTTTGATTTACTGATTGAGCATGGAAGCCGTTTTGCATGGTATTTCCATTTAATGCCGGTTGGAATGGATGCATCACCGGAGCTGATGCCTACCAAAGAGCAGAGAGAATATATTTATCATAGAATCCGTGAAGTCCGCGCCAAAGAAGGCGGTAAAGAAATCTTCGTGATGGACTTCCAGAATGACGGTGAGTTTGTTGGCGGATGTATTGCTGGCGGAAGAAATTACTGTCATATCAATCCAAAGGGAGATGTGGAGCCATGTGTATTTATCCACTATTCCGGAGCAAATATCCGTGAGAAATCTCTTCTGGAGTGTTTAAAACAGCCATTATTTATGGCATATAGAGATAACCAGCCATTTAATGATAATATGTTAAGACCTTGTCCGATGTTGGAAAATCCTGAGATTCTGCAGAAAATGGTGCATGAGACCAGAGCTGAATCAACAGATATGCAGCAGCCGGAAACCGTAGAACATCTTTGCGGAAAATGCGAGCGTTACGCAGAGGAGTGGAAAGAAACTGCCGATAAATTATGGGCGGCGCATCCATATCGTATCAAGGGCTATACCAACTTTAAGAAAAAAGAGAACTAGGAGTGATTCCCTATTAAAAAGAGAACAAAGCAAATTCTGAAACTTGTTTTTGTAATTGCCATTGTAGCAATTATCATTTATACTTTCCGGGATTCTGCCGGACCAATTTTAAAGGAGCTTTCTACAACTGCACCGTGGGTGGTAATTGCCATCTGCGGTGCCGGTGTTATGTATAATGTGGTAGAAGGATGGATTAATTATTCTTTCGCAAAACAGTACAATCCACAATTTACATACCGGATGGGTGTAGAGAGCGCCTTTTATTGCTCATTTTACCGTGTGGCGACTTTAGGAAGCGGCGCCGGTGTTGCAGCGGTTTATTATTTTAATGAAAAAGGCATTCCTGTTTTTCAGGGAACTGGAATGTATATGGTGGAATATGCGATTCATAAAGTGACTATCGCATTGTTTTCTATTATTTTCTTTCTGTTGAATTTTAATTTCATGAAAGAAAATTATTCGGATTATTTCACACTGCTGATTGCAGGATATGCACTGACAGCGGTGATTGCAGCGGCATTGCTGTTATTCTGCTGTTCGAAGAGACTGCATGGATTCCTGAATTTCCTGGTGGACAAGCTGAACCGGAAAGGAAAGTTTGATGCACAGGCAGCTATGCTGCGGGAGCAGTGCGGTATCTTGGAGGATGCAGCAGGCACGCTTTTGACCAGAAAAAAGCTGATTGCATCGGTTGTAGGTAAGAACCTTTTAAAATTTGCTTTTTGTTATGGTATTCCATTTGTCATTCTGTATCAGGAATATGGTCTGACACTGCCGCAGTCCTGGGCAGTAACTTCGCTTTCCTTTATGCTGGCGGCAGTGATTCCGTCTCCGGCTGGAATTGGTTCATCGGAATTTGTATTTACGGCGTTGTTTGCAGTGCTGGTGGGAACCGGAGAAGCTGGTTCAGCAGCATTGTTATACCGGTTTGCAACATTTGTACTTCCATTCGTCATCGGAGGTGTGGTAGTATTACTGCATAAGCGTGTTGACCGCCGGATTGCAAAGCACAAGGCGGATAAGGCACAGCAGTAAATAAGAAAAGGAAGTAAAAATGAAAGAAAGAAAAGGAATCAGTGGCAGTACACTGAAAATCATAGCAATCGTAACCATGTTAACTGATCATATTGGAGCGGGAGTTCTTGGCAGACTGCTGGTAGTCCGGGGCATGAATGAAGCAGCAGATTTAAATGCCTGGATTGATGCGAACAGTACGCTGGTGATTACATATCAGATGATGCGTTTTATTGGAAGACTGGCATTTCCAATCTTCTGTTTCCTTTTGATAGAGGGCTTTGAACATACCCATGATGTGAAGAAATATGCACTTCGTCTGCTTTCTTTCTGCCTGATATCCGAGATTCCGTTTGATTTATTATTCAATGGAAAAGTGTTGGAGTTTGGCTACCAGAATGTATTCTTTACATTGTTTATCGGACTTATGGTCATGTGGGGCTTTAAGGCAGTAGAGAATCAGGAGCGTTTTGCAAAATGGAAAAAGGTAATTTTTGATGCAGGCATCCTTGCAGCAGGAATTCTTGCGGCAGAATTTTTAAAGACAGATTATGCCGGAATCGGAGTGGCATGTATCGTATTGCTTTATGTATTCCGTAAGAAGAAGTCTTATCAGCTGATTGCCGGCTGTATTGGATTTTCCTGGGAACTGACCGCACCGCTGGCATTTATACCAATTGCATTTTATAATGGAAAGCGTGGACTTTCCCTGAAATACTTTTTCTACATTTTCTATCCGGCACATCTTCTGATACTGTATATCATCTGCTGGGCAATGGGAATGGGAGCAATTGCGGTTGCATAGATTTCTTTAAGATTTTGTGAAGAGGCTTGCAATCAAAAAAAACCTGCGTTATAGTAGCGGATGGACAGAGGTTCTGTCACAGAAGAAAACGGCAGGATTGTAAGAAATGAATAAAAATAAAACAGAAAAGAATGAAATAGAACAGAATGCGGCTGTACAGAAGAAAACAGCGCAGCATAAAAAACATCCGGTAAAATTTATTGCACTGGATTATAAGAAGACGAATATAAGAGCCGGACTCATTGCATTGGCAGTGATGTTGGGCTTTTGTCTCTATGGTGGGGTAAATGCACTGGTGGCAGTTGCAGCAGCCCTTCTTTATTTTGGAATAAAGAATTTAAAAATTACATTGCCGGAGAAAGCCAATCCATTCTGGACAGCACTGGAGATTTTCTTAAGCGCGATCATGACAGAGCATATGGTGCAGTATCTTCTGCTGGATGCGGAACTCCGGGAGAAAATCAGCGTGAATCATACCAGATGGAATGTATTGTGCTGTATGGTCTTTTATTTTGCCATGCTGGTAATTACAGCAAAGCCGAAGATTGCCTGCATGATAGGACATATTTTCCTTTTAAGCCTTGCAGGAATCAATTACTTTGTCTATCAGTTCCGGGGAAATGAATTTTCTTTTGGTGATTTAAAGGCGGCATCTACCGGACTTTCCGTAGCAGCAAATTATAAATTTGTCCTGGAGGACCGGGCGGTCTATGTTATTCTTCTTAGCATGATTTATGTTGCGTTTATCCGGAAACTGAATTTTACATTTGAAAAGAAATGGATGCTCCGGATGACTGCATTTGCGGCAGCACTGGTTATGGGGATTTATGTAGGAATCGCAACAGAAGATACGGTAATGGAATCCTGGGAGCAGAAGGGAACTTACCGGAATGGTTATATCTTAAATTTTGTGCTTAGCATAAGGGATTCTTTTGTGGCAGCACCGGATGGATATTCCACAGATGCGGTAGAAGAGATTTCCAAAGAATATCCGGCACCGGAGAATAAAGGTTCCGAAGATGACCCGACCATTATCGTAATT
>JBNMJI010000076.1:0-7968 GCA_050873725.1 Roseburia sp. | reverse complement strand
GGCACATTCTCGCGCCTGCGGCGGTCGCTTGCGACATCTACCTTATACGCCGCAGTGCGCATCCTCGCGGAGCGTTTTTTACTTTACAGGAAAGCAATTTCCTGTAAAGTAAAAAAGCTGCCGCAATTGCGACAGCTTTCTTTTTATATTCTTTTTGAAGTCTCTGATTAGTTGTTAACCAGCTTATCTTCTTCGTTGTTCCAGCTATACAGTTTACGAATTTCTTCGCCGACTTTCTCTGAAGGATGCTCAGAAGCAAGTTTTCTCATAGCTTTGAAGTGTACCTGACGTCCTGCTGGTGACATATCCAGTAAGAAGTCTTTTGCAAAAGTACCATCCTGAATATCTGTTAAGATCTGTTTCATTGCTTTCTTTGTCTCAGCAGTAACAATCTTAGGTCCTGTAATATAATCACCATACTCAGCAGTGTTAGAGATAGAATATCTCATTCCAGCGAATCCTGACTGATAGATTAAGTCTACAATCAGTTTCATCTCATGGATACACTCGAAGTATGCATTTCTTGGGTCATAACCAGCTTCGCAAAGTGTTTCGAAACCAGCCTGCATAAGTGCACAAACACCACCACAAAGAACTGCCTGCTCACCGAAGAGGTCTGTCTCTGTCTCTGTACGGAATGTTGTCTCAAGAAGTCCTGCTCTTGCTCCACCAATTCCAAGACCATATGCTAATGCAAGGTCAAGTGCTTTACCGGTTGCATCCTGCTCTACTGCTACCAGACAAGGAGTTCCTTTTCCAGCCTGATACTCAGAACGTACAGTATGTCCTGGTGCCTTAGGAGCAATCATTGTTACGTCAACATCCTTTGGTGGTTTGATACATCCGAAATGAATGTTAAATCCGTGAGCGAACATTAACATGTTTCCTGGCTCAAGGTTTGGCTCGATATCGTTCTTATACATATCTGCCTGTAACTCGTCATTGATAAGAATCATAATAATATCAGCCTGTTTTGCAGCTTCTGCTGCTGTATATACTTTGAATCCCTGTTTTTCTGCTTTTGCCCAGGATTTGCTACCATTGTAAAGTCCGATAATGACATCACAGCCTGATTCCTTTAAATTTAATGCATGTGCATGTCCCTGGCTACCGTAACCAATGATGGCGATTTTCTTACCATCCAGTAAGGAAAGGTTACAATCTTCCTGATAATAAATTTTTGCTGCCATTTTTTCAGCCTCCTGTTTTAATGATTAATCTAAATATGTAACATCGGCAGACCCTCTGGTCAAACCTGTGATACCGGTTCTAGCGAGCTCTAATATCTCATAGCCCTGTAACAGATCCATAAATGCATCCAGTTTATCCTGATGCCCTGTCAGTTCAATTACCATGGAATCGTTGGTGACATCAACCACCTTGCCATGGAAAATGTTGGTAACGCTTAAGATTGCCTGACGCTCTGTATCCTTCGCTTTAATCTTAACCAGAATCAATTCTCTGGTCACGGATGTACCCGGCTCTAACTTCTTAATATCCCGTACATCTTCAAGCTTGGCAAGCTGCTTCTCAATCTGCTCTAAAATCTGCTCGTCACCACTTGCTACTATAGTTATTCTGGTATATCTTGGATCTGCAGTTACACCAGATGAAAAACTATCAATGTTATATCCTCTACGGCTGAAAAGTCCTGATATATGACTTAATACGCCTGAGGTATTCTCTACTAAAATAGATAATGCCTGTTTTCTCATGTGAAAACCATCCTTTTTCTTTCATTCACATTACAGTTATTCTAGCATATCAGTTCTGTTTGTCAATACTAAAATGGCTTAAAGTAATAATATTTTTTTGTATGATAACCTGTGGTTATGTCATTAATAACAACAACATAAACTACGAGAAACATGCTTTGCGAATTCCATGCGTAAATTACTGCTGTGAATCCCTGTATTTCCGGATAATTTCAATCGTCTTCTCATAATCCTTTCTGACTTCCTGAAATTGCTGCAGCATCTCTTCTCCATAAATCTCATAGCGGAGCTGCTCACACAGGATTACGCTTGATTTACTCAGCCGTCCCAATCCGAGAGTCATTGTCTCTCCCTTTAAGGTATGGACCAGATCAAAGGCTTTCTCATAATTCTTTTCCTGTAAAGCTTCATCAATCCGTTGTACTTCATCACTTTCTAAGAATTTAATCAAAAAACGGTGTACCAGCTCTTCTTTCCGGAGTCTGCGCATGACATCGGCATAATCCCCTTCCAGCTCCCTGTAGCATTGCTCTAAATCCATACTCATGTTCCCTTTCTGTAGATTTTCTCATAGCATTATAGTACACCACCGTTTTTTCTTTTTCAAGCAATTCTTCCTTATTGTCGGGTGTTTCCACCTGGCATGTTTCCGCCAGATGAATTTCCGCCTGGTGCGTTTCCACCGGACATACCACCGCCCATGCTGCCCATATCTGAAATTGTCAAATCTGACGCATCGATAAGCGTTGTATCATCTGCTGTCTGTCCCTCTTCCGTGGATGGAATCGTTCCATCTAACTGTCCGGCAATGCTTTCTGCCCGCAGGGAACAGAATTCCTTTAAGGCGCTGACACCTGTTTTGAATTCATCATAGGTACAGAAGCCATTGGTATCATTTTCCACATAGGAATCAATCAGCTCTTCCGTTGAAGAAATCAGATCACTGAGATATCCGCTGTCACATACTTCTTCAATAAATTCTGCAAATGCTTTATGATATTCCTCCGTATAGGTCTCATCCGAAAAAATCCAGGATAACATGGGCCGGCTGTCAACCGTTCCTCCGGATACCGGTGTATCAATCGGATAATTTATCAGTGCAGTAGCATCCGACTCTGACTGAAAGCCGCCAAATGCCAGATTATAATCCCACGGAATCATAGACATAACGCCATCCTCTTCATATAAATAATAGTTATGTATCATGGAACCGGTATAGCTGTCAAAATTGCATACAAAATTATGAACCACGAAATAACGGATAACAGAATCCACATCCACGACTTCTTCCATATTTTCCTGCTCATTCATCTGTTTTATCGAAGCAATCAGGCGGTCTTTGTCTGTATCACTTACATCGGTTTTCGCATTGTCAAATATATTACTATAGCTGTCATAAGAATCATCGGAATAAATTAAGGATACGTCCTCGCTGGTACGAACCTCTGAGTGGTCATCTTGCCCACCCGGTGCCGGCATATCCCCCTGCTCCGGCGGAAATTCCATTTCTGAATCATTACTCCGGTCTGGCGGAGTTTCCATGTCTGAGTCACCGCTCCGGTCTGGCGGGGTTCCCATATCCGGAGCATCCTCTCCCTCCGGCATATCCGCCGGTTCTTCCATATTATCCGGCTGTCCATCATTATCCTGTGTGGTATCCGGCTTATAAAGTTCGCCATAGCTGCTGCCATAATTACGCTCTAAGAAACTCTCTTCAATTCCTTCTACTGCCAGATAAAGTCCCCAGTCTTCTCCATTTACCGTAATCTGCACATAACTGCAAAGAGGTGCATTTACACCGAAATAATTCATCATCTGATAGGTCAGATAATCTTTCATATAGGTATTGTCCTGGATAATATTATTTAAGCAAAGTTTATCCAGTCCATAATAAGTATTTTCCGAACTATAATGGTCAAATTCTATTTTAAAGCTGTAACGGTCATTTCCATATGCTGCAACAGAGCTTAACGAAGTATTTCCCTTTGCCCGGATTGCTACATTTTTAAAGGCTTCATTATCAATCACCAGTGAACACATTACATATTCTTCATCTTCACAGTTTTCAATAAAATCATCCCAGTCATCCATTTCAATATCAATTGTATGAACCTTTGATGTGTCAAAAAGCCTGCTTTCATATCCCATGCTGCTTGCCTGTACCGCCTGCACACCGAGTTTCTGTGCATTGCAGAAAAGTATAGTCAGCGCCAGCACAAAAATCAGCACTACAGCACATATTCTGTCTATGTATTTACTGGTGGACATCCTATCACCTCCTAGCCCATATAAGCTCCGTTATAACTTACCAAAACAGCATCCTTAACACCCTGCATTTCTGACAGTACATTTATGAAATCTGTATTTTCTTCTTTCATCCGGACTTCAAGATTCAGTTCGATGCGGTCTTTCTGCACCGTCTTTCCTTTTAACACGCTCCGGAGCACTTCTTTTTTTACAAAATCCAGTGCTGCACGCTCACTTTCATAATTTTCACAGTGAATGACTAACATATATGGATTCCGATATGTTTTACGATTTACCATAAGAAGCAGCATAATACCGATAAGCACACTGCCAAATACGGCTAATGGTATCATTCCGGCTGCCAGAACAATTCCAACTGCAACCGACCAAAATAAAAATGCAATGTCCAAGGGCTCTTTAATTGCCGTCCGGAAACGTACAATGGACAATGCTCCGACCATACCAAGGGATAATACCACATTGGAGGTAACTGCAAGAATCACCACGGTTGTAATCATCGTCAGTGCCACCAGCGTTACTCCAAAAGTGGATGAATACATAACGCCTGAAAAGGTCTTTTTGTATACAAAAAAGATAAACATGCCAAGCCCAAATGCCAGTACTAATGCTAATACCATATCTAATATATTTACGCTTCCTATATTTTCCAGAAAGCTGGATTTAAAAATATCCTGAAAAGTCATGATTTTCTCTCCTTATTGTTTTTATTTTGTTGTTTTTATTTTTTTGCTTTTATATTATTACTTTAAATTTATTGTTCAGTGAGTTCATCTGACTACCCATAATAACGGCAGGCTTCGTATTTGGAAAAAGAACTTGTATGTCTGCCTGTAAGCTGTACCGCATCCCTGATAACTTCCGGTAAAAATGCATCCCATTTCACTTCAAGAATAATAGCTCCCGGTTCTGCCGGAACTACCGGCGTCATAAAATCTGCAAAAGATGTAGCCTGCAAACCGGTATGAATTTCATCGTCCAATGTCACACGCACATTCCCGGCATCAAAGGTATACGCTTCCCTTCGGTAATCTACCAGTGTTTTCGGCTTTAATCCCTGATAAAACATACGCTCATAAAGCTGCCGTACCAGCCACCGGTTACTGTCCTTCATCCATTCGATATCTCCGTCTAATATCCGCATCACATCATAAATGGTAAGTATTGCAGATTCCTTTGCACACAGTCCATTTATCTTGCTTTTCTTTTCCAGACGAATCATCGTAAGATTTCTGTCATAACAGCGAATCCGGAATTTTTCACGGATATTGATTCCATCAATTTTATCCCGTAATGCGCTGTCTGATGCATCATCAAAATAAAGGCTCCTTATTTCATAATATCCATTCTCCCCATGTACATCCGGCGTCATAACCGCCTGCAATCTTGATTTCAGCAGTATCCGGTCTGCCGGATTTATTTCATGTTTCCATTCATGTCGAAAATTTGTCATAACAGGTTCCTTCCTTTCTCTTCCTGATGTATGCATCTTACCAGGCGAACCTTAGTGATAACTTAGAAAAAAGCACAGAAAATGTAAAAACATTTCTGTGCTCTGTGAAAAATATGTGAACATTTTATTTCTGTACTTTTTTCTTCTCCCGGATTGGAAGAACTACCTTAAAATCAATCTCCTGATTCTTCGTCACTTCAGCTGTAATACTTCCACCATGGGCATTTGCAATTGCTCTTGCCACGGAAAGTCCGATTCCATAGCCGCCTTTTTTCTGGGTTCTTGCTGCATCTGCCCGGTAAAAACGGTCAAAGAGTTTTTCAAGATTTCCCTCCGGCAGCTGCTCGCAGGTGTTGTATACATGAAGCACTGCCTTCTTTTCCTTCCGCGCAAGTGTTACCCGGATCTGTCCCGACTCATTGGTATACTTCATTGCATTATCCAGCAGAATATTTACAAGCTGGCGCACCTGCTCATTACTGGCATATAAATCAATGTCAGATTCTATCTCTTTTTGGAGTGTAATTATTTTCTGCTCTGCACTGGTCTCATAAGATGCAACACATTCTCTTACCAGATGAGTCAGCGAAAATTCTGTCTCCGGAAATGAAACATTTCCTTCATCCATCTTAGACAATGTCAGAAGATTCTGCATCAGGCCACTTAAGCGCATGGTCTGTGTTCTTATATTGCTGCTCCACTTATTTTCTCCCTGATGGAGTTCCAGCGCATCCGTATTTGCCAGAATAATCGCAAGCGGAGTCTTAATCTCATGTCCAGCATTGGTCACAAACTGTTTTTGCTTTTCTATATTTTCAGCAATCGGACGAATTGCTTTTTTCGATAATGCAATTACTAGCAAAAGCATTGCAAGCCAGCAGAGCGTTCCGATGGATATGGACAATATAAATACCAGCCACATGGATTTTGTCTGACCTGATACATCCATAAAAATAAGGATTCTGCCAGTGCCATCCCGGTTCTCTGCCAGCCGGTAGCGAAAGCTTCCAAGCTTTCCCTCCGCCTCAGTGGTCTCTGTATTTTTTAATATCTCTTCAGCAAACTCTTTTGCGTCATCCTCCGTTACAGATGAAGTATGACTTACATCAATATTTTCTATTTCATTCTCCTCAGATAACTGAATCGAAAAATACTGTGACATCGTCATATTATCATCTTTTGGAATATCCCAGGGTTTCTGATTTTCTTCCGGCTGTACATTTCCCTCTGGCTGTGCATTTTCCCCTGGCTGTGCATTTCCCTCTAGCTGTAAATTTCCTCCTGGCTGTGCATTTTCCCCCGGCTGCAAAATTTCCTCCGGCTGCTGTCCTGCCTCTGTGTTCGTTTCTGCTTCTATCTTCTGCTCTCCGTCCAACTGCTCCTGTGGACTATTCTGTTGCTTCTGGCTCTGCTGTGGATCTTCTGAGAGCATAATAAGCGTCCGGGTTATTTCTTTTTCAGTTGTCCAGTAATTCATTCCATTTATTGCACCCAGTAAAATTACCAGTAATAACGTAATTGCTGCCATCGCAGTCATTACGAATCGTTTCTGCAATGTCTTTATCATTCTGTTTCCTCCAGCGTATATCCAATGCCTCTTTTTGCCCGAATCACTGCGGTTGCATTTAATGCTTCAATTTTCTTACGAAGATAGGAAATATATACCCAGACTGTTCCGACTTCCGTATCCGTATCATATCCCCAGACTTTCACTAAAATATCCTCTGTGCCAAGGTAAATACCCTGATTCAGCATAAATAATTCCATTAACTGATATTCTAACTTTGGTAAAAGAAATTTGCCGGAAGGACTGCTTAATTCATAATTATGCATATTTAAAGACAGATTTCCGCAGGTTAATATATCCGGTGTAAATTCTTCTCTCCGCCGTAGCATGGCACGCACCCTTGCCAAAAGTTCTCC
Source organism: Roseburia sp. (assembly GCA_050873725.1). GTDB lineage: Bacteria > Bacillota > Clostridia > Lachnospirales > Lachnospiraceae > Roseburia_C. The sequence continues at coordinate 612 of JBNMJI010000076.1, read as the reverse complement.
CATCACAAATGGCTTCGGAAGATAATCATCTGCACCCATATCCAGCCCTTTAATCCGGTCTTCTACCTCTGCTTTTGCTGTCAGCAATAAAACCGGTGTACGGCAGCCATCTTTTCGAATTGCCTCTAAAACCTCCAGTCCACTCAGCTTTGGCATCATGATATCAAGTATAATTCCATCATATTGTTCATTTCTGGCATATTCCAACGCCTCTTCCCCATCATATACTGTATCGACCTGATATTTATGAAAGGTAAGAATATCTGTAACAGCTTCTGCCATACTTTCTTCGTCTTCTGCATAAAGTAACTTCATATAATACCCTCCTTGCAAATGCCTGGCAACTAAAAAAGCCAGGATAAAATCCTGACCATATTTTCGGGGAGTACCTCCCGAACTCCGAAGAGCCCGAGAGGCATGAGTTATGAAAAATTATATTAGCTTAATAGCTAGTACTTTTTTACTATATCTTATAGAAATATGTTTGTCAAGTGTTTTCCGTATTTTCCTTAGTGACTTACTTGGTTATATTCCTATTTTGATTTCTGCAGTTTTTGATATATTTTTTCCACATCATAATCCGGTGCCATGGTTGCTGCAGTTTCATATATC
>JBNMJI010000075.1:0-7994 GCA_050873725.1 Roseburia sp. | reverse complement strand
TTATGCTACAGGAGAGATTCTCTTTGACAATCATATAGACAGCAGTACCTCCCTTTTGGACCATGCAAAAGAGTTCTTCACGGGAGATAAGGGTTCCGTGTATCATGGAATGAATGCAACCTATGCAGCGAATGCAGATTTGAGTAAACGGATTCATTCTTCTGCAGACCTTGACCGGATTGTGGGCAATAATTCCGGAGAATTAATTACGGACCACAGTACCGGAGAAAATACCGGCATCGCAGATGCAGACCATACTGCAAAAGCAGATGGAGAAACAGCAGCAGCAAACCCGGATAATCAGGGACAGACAGAAGGAGGCAGTGGAACAGGAAGCAATACTGCATCGGAAGGAGAAAGCACAGCCGGAGCAGATGCAGCTGCAAATGCAGAAGATGATGCTAAGACCGGTGTGGCAGAAACGGATGGAACTGCAGACCTGAATGGCACAAAAGATACCAATGGAACTTCAAAGACCAACGGAAGTGTTGATACCAATGGAACTGCAGGTGGTGAAGGTGATGAGGATACCTCAGAAGATGGTATGCTTCACTCAGATACGGTAGCAGCAAACAGCGGTAAGTTTATGACAGTATACAATCCTCTGACCGGTATGTATGAGATTGTCAGTGTGGACAGTTATCTTACGGACCCGGATTACATTTCTGAGAATGCAAGGCTTGGAATCTCAGATTTGTCTTCGACCAGTGGATATGCGGCAGCTAAGACCGACCGCAGTCAGGAACATGGAATTGTTATTTACCTGATTGCAGCAGGCATGGTACTGATTCTGATTGGCGGAGTTGTTGTTTATACGAAAAAGAAACGTCAAATCTAATGGAATTCTAAAATGTTTCTTAAAAGACAATAACTCTGTTGACACAGAAAAGTATGGGACTTAAGATGAATATCAGGGTATGGTGATATGTGAACATACATATCACCATATTTTGCTATATGGAAAAGAAAAGAGGTCTTATATTTGAAAGAGAAGTTAGCAAGATTTATGTCAGGAAGATATGGAGTAGATCAGTTATCAAGATTATATCTTGGAATTGCACTGATATTACTGGTGATTTCAATTTTTAGTCACCTTGGTATATTTTATATAGCTGGAATTGTTCTTCTGGTGTATACTTATTATCGTATGTTTTCGAAGAACATTTCCAAGATGTATGCGCAGAATCAGAAGTATTTGAATGCGAAATACCGTGCTGTAGTAAAAAAGGATGCATGGAAGAAACAGTGGCAGCAGCGTAAGATTTACCGGTTCTATCGTTGCCCGGGATGCAAACAGAAGGTTCGTGTTCCAAAAGGAAAAGGTAAAATCTGCATTACCTGTCCGAAATGCAGAATGGAATTCATAAAGAAAAGTTAAGCAGTAAGTATTTGGAGGAAGCAGTATGTTTGGATATGTAAATATCAATCGTAATGAATTATCAGATGAAAATAAAAAGATTTATCAGGGTTATTACTGCGGACTTTGCCAGAAGTTAAAGGAAGTTTCCGGCCGTAAAGGACAGATGCTTTTAAACTATGATATGACATTTCTGGTAGTACTTCTGACCGGACTTTATGAGCTGGAAGATAAGAATACAGATTTTGTATGTGCACTGCATCCAACGAAAAAGCGGACAGCCAGAATCAATGAGGCAACAGAATATGCCGCTGATATGAATATCATTCTTTCCTATCAGAATTTTGAAGATGACTGGAGAGACAATCGTTCCTATTCAAAAAAAGCATTTGCCAGAATGCTGGGAAAAGATTATAATCGCATCATGGCAAAATACCCAAGACAGGTAAAGGCAGTAGAAACCTATATCGAAGAGCTGGGTAAGGCAGAGGATGCACAGGAATCCAATATTGATAAAATATCGGGACTGACCGGAACCATGCTGGGCGAAATTTTTGCATGGCGGGAAGATATGTGGGCAGAGGAACTCAGATATTTTGGCTTTTATTTAGGAAAGTTTATTTATCTGATGGATGCCTATGAGGATTTTGAAACAGATAAACGTAAAAACACTTATAATGTTTTCCGGGTACAGCGGAAAGAGGATATGCAGAATCTGGATACCTTTGTGAAGCTGTTACTGACCAGCATGATGTCAGAGTGCGCCAAGTCCTTTGAACGTCTGCCGATTCTTATGCATGCAGATATTCTACGGAATGTATTATATTCCGGAGTCTGGACGAAGTATGAATACAACAGATTGAAGCGGGAGCGGAAGCAGCAGAAGCTTCTTGAAAAGCAGAAAGCCGAAAAACAGAAGGCCGACAAGCAGAAAGCTGAGAAGCAGAAAGCCGAGAAGCAGAAAGCTGAGAAACATAAATCTGACAAGAAGAGTAAAGAAAATTAAGTTGAGGAAAGTGCAACAAAGTGTAGTTAAGAAATAAAAAGGAGTAAGTGGTATGGACCCATATAAGGTACTGGGCATAGCTCCGGGAGCAACAGATGAAGAAATCAAACGGGCATACCGGAATCTGAGCCGTAAATATCATCCGGATGCCAATGTAAATAACCCTAACCGTGCACAGGCAGAAGAAAAGTTTAAAGAAGTACAGATGGCATATGACCAGATTATGAAACAGAAACAGCAGGGTTACAGCTATGGAAGCGGCTATGGTAGCGGAGGTTCCTACGGCTATGGTGGCTTTGGCTATGGCAGAACGAATGGTGCATATGGGAACAGCGGTTATGGCAGCAGTGCCTCCGGTGAATCGGTAGAGATGCAGGCGGCCGCAAATTACATTCGTAATCATTGTTTTAAAGAAGCATTACATGTGTTGGACGGCATTTCTGACAGAACGGCACGCTGGTATTATTACAGTGCAATTGCCAATGCCGGAAGCGGTAATAACGTAACGGCAAAGGAGCATGCCAATCAGGCTGTCAATATGGAACCGAGTAATATGGAGTATCGTCAGCTGCAGCAGCAGTTAGAGTTTGGCGGAACCTGGTATCAGAGCAGGGGTGGCGAATATGAACGGCCATATTCCGGTGGCAACGGCTGGTGCATGAGTATGCTGTTATTGAATCTTTTATGTAACTGCTGTTGTTTCAGACCTTATTAGAAAATCTTTTTTATTTGCAAGAATGAAAACTTCTGCTATACTGTAGGATGAAAAAAACAGAAACGGAGATTAGAAATGAGAATTTTAGCTGAAAATACATCATGTATCGTAATTGACTATCAGGAGAAGATTTTGCCGGCAATGTCAGGAAGAGAGGAACTTGTGGCAAATTCTGTTGCATTATTAAAGGGACTTAATTTGCTGGAAATCCCAATGGTATTAACCACACAGTATGCCAAAGGATTAGGCAATAATATTCCGGAGATTTGTGAAGCAATTGGAAGTGATGTGGCATATGACAAGACCACATTTTCTGCATATGAAACAGAAGCTGTATATGAGGCAATGGATAAAGAACGTAAAAATGTTCTGATTTGCGGAATTGAAGCACATATCTGTGTACTTCAGACAGCCATTGATTTAAAGGCAGCAGGATATCAGCCGATTATCGTAGCAGACTGTGTATCTTCAAGAAAAGAGCTGGATAAGGAACTTGGCTTAAAGAGAGCAGAGCAGGAAGGCATTCTGATTACATCTAAGGAAGCCATTTTATTTGAATTGACACGTAAGGCAGGCGGACCGGTATTTAAACAGATTTCTGCATTGATTAAATAAAGGAGACTGGATATGCTGCAAATATTTTATCCCAATGAATATCTGGATTCCACCTATGTCATTGACTTTGATAAACTCTATGAAGAGGGATACCGGGGCATTATTTTTGATATTGATAATACTCTTGTTCCACATGGAGCACCGGCGGATGAGCGGGCAAAAAAGCTGTTTGCACATTTAAAAGAGCTGGGTTATCATTGCATGCTGTTATCGAATAACAAGGAACCACGGGTGAAGATGTTCAATGATGCGGTAAATGTTTCTTATATTTACAAAGCAGGGAAACCGTCTACGAAGAATTATCTTAAGGCAATGGAAGAGATGGAAACCACAACGGAGAATACGTTATTTGTGGGAGACCAGATATTTACTGATGTGTATGGAGCAAACCGTGCGGGAATCCGTACAATTCTGGTAAAACCGATACATCCGAAAGAGGAAATACAGATTGTTTTAAAAAGATACTTGGAAAAAATTGTGTTATTTTTTTATAAAAGGAAGAGAAGGAAGGAAGAAAAATTATGAAAATCGGAATTGGAAATGACCACAGTGCAGTGGAAATGAAATTCGCAATTAAAAAGTATTTAGAGGAAATGGGACATGAAGTAGTAAATTACGGAACAGATTCTACTGAGAGCTGTGACTATCCGGAGTATGGTGAAAAAGTAGGACGTGCAGTTGTAGCCGGAGAAGTAGACTGTGGCGTATTAATCTGTGGTACTGGAGTTGGAATCTCTTTAGCTGCCAATAAGGTAAAAGGTGTCCGTGCAGCAGTATGTTCTGATGTAACAACTGCACATCTGGTAAAAGAACATAACAATGCCAATATTATCGCATTTGGCGCAAGAATTGTTGGAATCGAGAAGGCAAAAGATATCGTAAAAGCATACCTGAATGCAGAATTTCAAGGTGGCAGACATGAGAAACGTATTGCCATGATTCATGAAATTGAATCAAGATAGGGCAAAGTCACAAAAAAAGGTTGAAAAATGGCTTGTTTTATTATAAAATAGAACGAGTGAGTGACAAGTTGGAAATGAGAATTTTTTCCAATACCTACAGAACCTGCCACTGGCAGCTTCTTACGGGTGCTTAGCAACGAAAATTAGGAGGAATATCGATGATTTCAGCAGGAGATTTCAGAAACGGAATTACAATCGAATTAGAAGGAAATATTTATCAGATTATTGAATTCCAGCACGTTAAACCTGGAAAGGGTGCTGCATTTGTCAGAACCAAGTTAAAGAATATCAAGAGTGGCGGTGTAGTTGAGAAGACTTTCCGTCCAACAGAGAAATGCCCACAGGCACGTATCGACCGTAAAGATATGCAGTATTTATATTCTGATGGAGATCTGTATTACTTCATGGATGTTGAAAACTATGAGCAGATCGCTTTAGATAAGACAACCATCGGTGATACATTAAAATTTGTAAAAGAGAACGAAATGTGTAAAATCTGTTCTCACAATGGCAACGTATTTGCTGTTGAGCCACCATTGTTCGTAGAACTTCAGATTACAGAGACAGAACCTGGATTCAAGGGTGATACTGCAACAGGTGCAACAAAACCTGCAACTGTTGAGACTGGTGCAACTGTAATGGTTCCATTATTCGTAGAGCAGGATGATGTCATTAAAATCGATACAAGAACTGGTGAGTATTTATCCAGAGTATAATTTTATGCGAAATATGTGGGAGTTTCAAAACAGTTGTTTTGAAACTCCCTTTTTTCTATTGCCGGACATTTGCAGAGCTGCCAGCAGCAGACTCGGCAGGTTATGGCAATGAGAATGGAAAGTTGAGGAAACAGGTTATGCAGGAAGAAAGCAGAAAAGAGAAAAATTTCATAAAAAGGATTTATCATGCAGAAGCACCAAAATGGCTGAAATATGTGATTTTGTTCGGATATCCGGTTCTGCTTTTTTATATTACTGCATTTATGACATATAATCCTTTTGTAAGAACCAGATGGAGAGCACAAATTCTAAATCTTCTTTTATTTGAGGCTTTTGTGTGGCTGCTGCTGGCGATTACCGGTAGTGCAGTGATTGCACTTCGCACGGAGACAATTCTTGGAATTGCACTGAGCATTGCAAATTATTATGTCATTTCTTTCCGTGGTTCTCCGGTGGTTCCGTGGGATTTACTGTCTCTTGGAACGGCAGCCAGTGTTGCCGGAGGCTATGATTATACTTTGCCGCCCCGTCAGATTGCATTGATTCTTCTGATGCTCTTTCTGGCATTTACGGAGCGTTATGCAAAGATTCATATTTCACGGAAAAAGATATTGCTCCGTGCAGGTAGTGCTGTGATTTCTATTGCCTGTATGGCAGGAATTGGCTGGATGGTACAGGATGATGCAATGGTAAGTGAATTACAGCTTTATCCGTTCCTTTTTACTCCTACAGTCATGTATGAACGAAATGGCTTTGCAGTGACGTTTCTTATGGATATGCAGTATCTTAAGGTGGAGAAGCCGGAAGGATATTCTGTTGAAAAGGCAAAGGAATTATTAGAAAATGAGGATGGTCTTGACTGGACGGCATCTGACCAGAAAAATAATGTTGGAAAGGAATTCGAAAATCAGAAAGAAACAACAGACCAGCTTCCGAATGTTATTGTCATCATGGATGAAGCCTTTTCCGATTTGGGGGTTCTGTCCGATGAGGCACTTCCGGTAAATGAAGACTATATGCCGTTTATTCACAGCCTGCAACAGGGGGCAGAGAATACCCAGACCGGATATTTGAATGTATCGGTAAAGGGTGGAAATACAGCAAATACGGAATTTGAATTCTTAACGGGAGATACCATGGCATTTCTTCCGGCAGGAAGTATTCCGTATCAGCAGTATATTACGAAGGACACACCAAGCATGGCATCCTATCTAAAGAGCTTAGGCTATGAGACATATGCCATGCATCCGTATTATGCGTCCGGCTGGAACCGGGATAAGATATATCCGCTGCTGGGATTTGACAGCTTTTATTCTTCCGCAGATTTCTATGGTTCCACCTATGAGAGAGGCTATATTGATGATTCATCCTGTGTGGATAAGATTATTGAGACATATGAGAAGAAGGATGCAGGAACGCCGGCATTTATCTTTAATGTAACCATGCAGAACCACAGCCCATATACCGACGGCTATCAGAATCTTCAGGGAAATGTTACAGTAGATGGAACGGTATCTGCCCAATTATCGGAATATCTGACACTGGTAAAATTATCGGATGCTGCATTGGAAAAGCTGATTGATTATTTTAAGACTCAGGAGGAACCTACCGTTATCGTATTCTTTGGTGACCACCAGCCGACAGATGCGGTGGTGGAGCCAATCTGGAATTTAGAAGGCAAATCATCCTCTGATTTAACAGAAGAAGAAAATCAGCTTCGTTATAAGGTGCCTTATGTTATCTGGGCAAATTATGATATTGATGAGTCGGTAAATCAGGAGAGCAGTGCCAACTATCTGGGGGCACAGATGATGGAAGCAGCAGGAATTCCTCTGTCGGATTATCAGAATTATTTGCTGGAACAAAAGAAGGAGATGCCATTGATTTCCACGCAGCATACGGAAGCAGAAGGCAGTGATGCGTGGCTAAATTATCAGACGCTGCAGTATTATCTTTTATTTGACTGGGATGGAGAAAAATAGAAATGAAGGAAAGATTACTTCGAATCAAAAACAGTAAAAAGATGCCGTTAATACTGGCTTTTTGCATTCCGTTTTTTCTTGCACTGGGAGTCTGCATTGGCCATGAGATTTATCCTTTTGGCAATCAGTGTTTTCTGCATATTGATATGTATCACCAGTATGCACCGTTTTTTACGGAATTCATGAATAAGTTAAAGAGCGGAAGCGGGTTATTATATACATGGAATCTGGGGCTTGGTACAGATTTTGTATCCCTGATGGCATATTATCTTTCCAGTCCTTTTAACTGGCTGTTATTATTATGTCCGTCTAATCTGGTAATCGAATTTATGACGGTATTGATTTTAATTAAGACTGGACTTAGCGGACTTACTTTTGCATTTTACTTAAACCGGCATTATAAAGATAATGGATATCGCATTGCTTTATTTGCGGTATTCTATGCGTTATCCGGGTTTATGTGTGCTTATAACTGGGATATTATGTGGCTGGATACGGTGGTGTTATTGCCGCTTATTTTGCTGGGATTAGAAAGACTGGTAGAAGGAAAGAAGATGACGCTTTATGTGGTAACACTGGCGGTTTCGATTCTTTCAAACTACTATATTTCCATTATGGTCTGCATCTATCTGGTGCTTTAT
>JBNMJI010000074.1:0-8034 GCA_050873725.1 Roseburia sp. | reverse complement strand
CACTGCGGCGTATAAGGTAGATGTCGCAAGCGACCGCCGCAGGCGCGAGAATGTGCCAAGGCACATTCTTTGTTCCGCATGAGTATAGTATTTGCAGAAGATAGTATATTTATTTGTTACATTTCAATTATCTGAAAGATGTAGGACTTTATTTGATGTGAAATACTAGCTGTTCTAAGGTACATGTTTTTCTTGCTTGCAGGCTGTCTTTCCATTACTTTGACAGGATAGCGGTAATGTCCGACAGATGCGGATGCAAGAGCATGTTTGTATTATTTTAGGCAAAGCTGAAATAGCATCCGCATATTGGCGAACAGTTGAGCTGGAGTGTCAAATATTGGAAAGACAGCTTTTATAGCAAAAAGAAAAACATGTGCCTTTAGAACTGCAGTATTTTATATCAAAAGTCCTATGACTTTCAGATAACTGAAATTTTTACAAATAAAGATAGCACTTTTACAAATTGCGAAACGTCTAATTTAGGAAAAGGAGAACAATTATGAGCAAAGAACTTGCAAAAACCTACGATCCAAAAGGGATTGAAGACCGACTTTATAAGAAATGGGAAGATAATGGTTATTTCCATGCACAGGCTGACAGAAGCAAAAAGCCATTTACCATTGTAATGCCGCCGCCAAATATTACCGGACAGCTTCATATGGGACATGCATTAGACAATACCATGCAGGACATTTTGATCCGTTATAAAAGAATGCAGGGATACAATGCCTTATGGCAGCCTGGAACAGACCATGCAGCAATCGCAACAGAAGTAAAAGTAATTGATTCTTTAAAGAAACAGGGCATTGATAAAAATGACCTTGGAAGAGAAGGATTTTTAGAGAAATGCTGGGAGTGGAAAGATGAATACGGCAGCCGTATTATCAACCAGTTAAAGAAAATGGGTTCTTCTGCAGACTGGAGCAGGGAACGTTTTACCATGGACAAAGGATGTTCCGATGCAGTCCTGGAAGTATTTATTAAATTATATGAAAAAGGACTGATTTATAAAGGATCAAGAATCGTAAACTGGTGTCCGGTATGTAAGACATCCATTTCTGATGCAGAGGTAGAACATGAAGAACAGGATGGCTTCTTCTGGCATATTAATTATCCGGTAGTCGGAGAGGAAGGAAGATTTGTAGAAATTGCAACCACCCGTCCGGAGACTTTGTTTGGTGATACTGCAGTAGCAGTAAATCCAGATGATGAACGTTACCAGGATATCATTGGAAAGATGTTAAAACTTCCAATGACAGACCGTGAGATTCCGGTTATTGCCGATTCTTATGTAGACAAAGAATTCGGAACCGGATGTGTAAAGATTACTCCTGCACATGACCCGAATGACTTTGAAGTTGGAAAACGTCATAACTTAGAAGAAATTGTTGTAATCAATGATGATGCAACAATGAATAGCAAAGCCGGTAAATATGCCGGTATGGATCGTTACGAATGCCGGAAGGCACTGGTAGAAGATTTAGAGAAGGAAGGACTTCTTGTAAAAGTTGTTCCGCATTCCCATAACGTTGGAACCCATGACCGTTGTGGTACAACTGTAGAGCCGATGATCAAACAGCAGTGGTTTGTAAAAATGGATGATTTGATCAAACCGGCAGTAGAGGGAGTAAAGAACGGGGATATCAAGCTTCTTCCAAAACGTATGGAGAAGACTTATTTCAACTGGACCGACAATATCCGTGACTGGTGTATTTCCAGACAGCTCTGGTGGGGACATCGTATTCCGGCATATTACTGTGATGAATGTGGCGAAATGGTTGTAGCTAAGAGTGCACCGGAAAAATGTCCGAAGTGTGGATGCACCCATATGACACAGGATCCGGATACCTTAGATACCTGGTTCTCTTCTGCATTGTGGCCATTCTCAACCTTAGGCTGGCCGGAGAAGACAGAAGATCTTGATTATTTCTATCCGAATGATGTGCTGGTAACCGGATATGATATTATCTTCTTCTGGGTAATCCGAATGATTTTCTCAGGATATGAACAGATGGGAAAAGCACCGTTCCATACGGTATTATTCCATGGACTGGTTCGTGACTCCCAGGGACGCAAAATGAGTAAATCCCTCGGAAATGGAATTGATCCTCTTGAGGTCATTGATAAATATGGCGCAGATGCATTGAGACTTACACTGATTACCGGAAATGCACCGGGAAATGATATGCGTTTCTACTGGGAGCGTGTAGAAGCATCCCGTAACTTTGCCAATAAAGTATGGAACGCATCCCGTTTCATTATGATGAACTTAGAGGGCATGGAAGTAACAGAACCTGCGATTTCTGAACTGGCACCGGAAGATAAATGGATTCTTTCTGCAGTCAATACACTGACCAAAGACGTAACCGAAAATATGGACAAATTCGAACTTGGTATTGCAGTACAGAAAGTATATGACTTCATCTGGGATGAATTCTGTGACTGGTATATCGAGATTGCCAAAGTTCGTACTTATAAGAAAGACGAGGATGCCAAAGCTGCCAACAGTGCACTCTGGACACTTCGTACCGTATTAGGACAGGCATTAAAATTATTACATCCATATATGCCATTTATCACAGAAGAAATCTACTGCACCTTAAATCCGCAGGAAGAGACCATTATGTTAGCTGACTGGCCGGTTTACAAAGAGGAGTGGAATTTCGCAGCAGAAGAAGAGATGCTTACTCATGTGAAAGAGCTGGTAAAAGGCATCCGTAACTTAAGAACAGAGATGGATGTTCCACCATCCAGAAAAGCAAAGGTATTTATCGTATCCGAAGACGAAGCACTTTGCGAGACCTTTGAGAGCATGAAGAAGACTTATCAGAATCTTATCAGTGCCAGCGAAATTGATGTACAGTCTGATAAAACAGGCATTGGAGAAGATGCTGTATCCGTAGTAATTCCTGGTGCAGTTGTATACATGCCATTAGAAGACCTGGTAGACATGGAAAAAGAGAAAGAACGTCTTCTGAAAGAAGAAGAGCGTCTTAAGAAAGAACTTGCCCGTTCCCATGGTATGTTAAATAATGAGAAATTTGTGAGCAAGGCACCGGCTGCAAAGATTCAGGAAGAGAAAGATAAGCTTGCAAAATATGAGCAGATGATGGCTACTGTACAGGAACGTCTCTCTCAGATGAAATAGTTACAAAAGTTAAAAGACAGGTATTGTCGATTCGCCGCAGTTTCTGCGGCGAAAACTTTTTATGGAAATAAGATAACCTCTTGCAAAAAATTTCCACTATATTATACTTAGAAAAGTGGTGACAGAAATGACGTATGATGAGATTTGCGATTATATATATGAAATACCAAAATTTACAAAGAAAAACAGCTTAGACCATACCAGAGAACTGCTGCGGAGACTTGACATAAGAGAGCACCAGTTTGAAATTATTCATGTTGCAGGAAGCAATGGCAAAGGAAGCGTCTGTGCAGTTGTCAATCAGGTGCTGGTGGAACATGGATGCAAAGTAGGACTTTTTACGTCTCCCCATCTTGTCTGTATGGAAGAGCGTTTTGTAATCAATGGCGAAAAATGCAGCCGGGAAGAATTTGTAGAAAGCTTTGAGGCAGTGCAGAAGGTTGTAGAGCAGATGGAAGCGGAAGGACTGCTGCATCCTGCATTTTTTGAATATCTTTTTGCCATGGGCATGTATCTTTTCCAGAAAAGAAAAGTGCATTATCTTATTTTAGAGACCGGACTTGGCGGAAGGTTAGATGCTACGAACGTATTTGAGGAGCCATTGCTTACAATTATTACTTCTATCAGTCTTGAACATACACAGATTCTTGGAGATACCATTGAAGCAATTGCCGGGGAGAAGGCTGGTATCATCAAAGAGGGTGTTCCGGTCATTTTTGATGGAAGTAATGAGGCGGCAGCGGAAGTGATACGGCAGCAGGCAAAAGAAAAACATGCGCCTTATTATGGTATTTCTTTAGAAAGTCTTAAAATTCATAAAATAACCGGAAAATCTATTGATTTTTGTTATACCAATGGGTATGATGTTGTTGATTTAAAAATACCATTTCCGGCAGAATACCAGATGATGAATGCAGCACTGGCATATCGTGCATTGTTTTTATTACAGATGGAGACCGGAATTGGCAGAAATGAAATTGTAACTGCAATGGAACATACCAGATGGATGGGCAGAATGCAGCAGGTGGAACCGGGAATTTATTTTGATGGAGCCCATAATGCAGACGGCATTGCCCAGTTTGTAAAAAATGTACAAAGAATTGCAGAAGAGAAACCGATTCTTCTTTTTTCCATGATGGAAGAGAAGAATCATAAAGAAGCAGTAAAGGTACTGTGTCAGGAAATAGCGTGGGATAGTATTGTGCTGACCCGCATCCCGGACAGCCGTGGAATTGATCCTTTGAAACTGCAGGATGAATTTATGGCAAACGGCCGGGAAACAATGGTAATAGAAGACTGTGCACAGGCATACAGATATGTAAAGGAATGCAGGAAGGACAACCAGATGGTATTCTGCGCAGGTTCCCTGTATTTAATCGGAGAATTGGAAAAGATAGCAGGAGGAAATGAAGCATGATAGATTTTGAAGAAGAATTAAAGAAATTTAAACCGAGCCTGGAAGTAGAAGAGGCAGAGGAAGCTATTTATAATCAGGACTTAACGGATATGACAGATATTTTAAGAGAAATGATGAAAGAAGCAAGACAACAGTAGAATTCGTTAAGTGAGGTAAAATATGAAATGTTATAATTGCGGAGCAAATCTGACAAGGGATAACCGTTGTCCGAACTGTGGAATTGATGTAAAAGTATATAAGAAAATCGTTATGACCTCAAATTATTATTATAATCAGGGGTTGGAGCGAAGCAGTGTACGGGATTTATCCGGTGCGATCGAAAGTCTTCGAAAGAGTCTCCGGTTTGATAAGACGAATATCCAGGCGAGAAATCTTTTGGGACTGGTGCTTTTTGAAACCGGCGAAGCAGTATCTGCCATGGGTGAATGGGTCATCAGTAAGAACCTGCAGCCAAAGGATAATGATGCCGGTCGTTATCTTGATGCAGTACAGAAGAATCCGGCACAGTTAGAGACTGTAAACCAGACCATTAAGAAATATAATCAGGCATTGCTATACTGTAAACAGAATAGTACCGACCTGGCAATTATCCAGCTGAAGAAAGTGTTATCACTGAACCCAAAACTGGTAAAAGGACATCAGCTGCTGGCACTCTTATATATGAAAGAGAATAAGTTTGAGCAGGCAAAGAAATCGCTCCGGGCAGCAATGAAAATTGATTCCAGCAACACGATAACGCTGCGTTATATGAAAGAAACAAATCAGATGCTGCGCAGTGCCAATACCGGTAAGAAGAAAAAGAAAGAGGATGACCTCATTTCCTATAAAAGTGGAAATGATCTGATTATCCAGCCGACCAAATTTAAAGATACTTCCGGATTTGCCACGATACTTACGATACTTCTTGGAGTAGCAATCGGAGTAGCAGTGACCTGTTTTCTGGTAGTTCCGAGCGTGAAACAGAAAGCGAAAAGTGATGCCAATACATCGGTAGTGCAGGCAAATGATACGATTACAACAAAGAATCAGCAGATTACCAATCTGGAGAATCAGATAGATGAATTAAATCAGCAGGTATCTTCTGCAAAAGATGATTCTGAGGAGACTTCCAATAAGATTAACAGTTATGACCAGCTGCTTTCCGCTTATAAAGCATATCAGGAAGGGGATATTACAGCTGCAGGAGATGCACTTTCCAGTGTAAATGCAGACAATCTATCCGGTACAGCAAAAGACATCTATGACAGCATTAATGCAACGGTTAATGAGCAGTATCTGCAGGCAACTTATGCAGAAAGTTACCAGGCATACAGCAGCCATAATTATGAAGATGCGAAAACCGGATTTGAAAAGGTTGTAGAAATGGATGAGGCATATCAGGATGGTAATGCAATTTACTATCTGGCACAGACTTACCGGAATCTTGGTGAGAATGAGAAAGCAATCGAATACTATCAGAAGGTAATTGATGGTTATCCGAATACAGAACGTGCATCCAATTCCTCGCGTTATATGGAAGAATTGCAGAATACAGAACAGTAACAGAATATAGAAAAAAGAAAAAGATTACAAAAGACGTCAGGCAGATTGCTGGGCGTCTTTTTTTACGCGAGTAGCGAGAAAAAGTCTGGAAGAAAAGAAGGAGCCAAGTTTACTTGAGCGAACTTCTTTTCTTCCCCGACTTTGGTGAGCCCCGCGATATCTCGAGAAATGATTTTCTCGAGGTTACGCGAGTAGCGAGAAAAAGTCTGGAAGAGAGTTTTTCAAAGCTACGTAAGCAGGAAGAATATGGAGGATAGAAGAATGGAATTTAAGTATGAATTAGAAAATGGATGTCTCACCATCCGGGTACCAAAGGAGTTAGACCATCACTGTGCCACACAGCTGAGGGCAGAGGCGGATTTGCTGATTGATTCTTACCGGGTCAATAAGCTGGTTTTCGATTTTGCCGGAACAGAATTTATGGACAGTTCAGGAATCGGTGTGGTAATCGGAAGATGCCGGAACATGAGCTACAGCGGCGGAAAAGTGGTGGCAGAGAATATGAATGAGCGGATTCGGAAAATTTTTGTGGTATCCGGTCTGCATAAGCTTGTTCAGATGAAAGAAGGGGAGAAGAAGGAGGCATGAAAATGGAGGCAGTAAATATGGAAAGAAGAAATGAGATGAGACTGGAATTTGAGGCATTATCCGTAAATGAAGGATTTGCAAGAGTGGCGGTAGCAGCATTTTGTGCCCAGATGAATCCAACTCTGGATGAGTTGGAGGATATTAAGACTGCAGTATCGGAGGCAGTAACCAATGCTATTATCCATGGATATGAAGAAAAAGAAGGGAAGGTAGTGATGCAGTGCTGTCTTTCCGGGAATACGGTACATATTACAGTAAAAGACAGCGGTAAGGGAATTGCGGATATTGAGCGGGCGAAGGAGCCGTTTTTTACGACGAGGCCGGAGCTGGAACGATCCGGTATGGGCTTTTCTTTTATGGAAGCTTTTATGGATGTGGTAGAAGTACAGTCGAAGGTCGGCGAAGGAACCATTGTAAAAATGAAGAAAAATCTGGTGCGGGAAAGTTAAGGGGAGAATGGAACAGACAATAGCTTATATCAAACGGGCACACGAAGGGGATAAGCAGGCAAGAGATACGCTGGTGCTTGGAAATCAGGGACTGGTCTGGAGCGTGGTACAAAGATTTTTGGGAAGGGGACATGATAAAGAAGAACTGTTTCAGATTGGATGTATCGGACTGATGAAGGCAGTGGATAAATTTGATGTAAGTTACGAGGTATGCTTTTCTACCTATGCTGTCCCGGTGATTATGGGAGAAATCCGCCGCTTTCTAAGGGATGATGGTATGGTGAAGGTCAGCAGGAGCATGAAAGAAAAAGGATATTTTATCAGCAATGCTAGAAAAGAACTGACGCACACGCTTGGAAGGGAGCCGACGTTAACGGAACTGGCAGAAAAAACAGGACTTTCCGAGGAGGAGATAGTACTGGCAGTAGAGGTCAATGGAGAAGTAGAATCCATTTACCAGAGCGTCTATCAGTCGGATGGCAGTGAAATCTATCTTTTAGACCGGTTAAAGGATAAGAAGAATGCACAGGAAGAACTGGAAAACAAGCTTCTGATAGAAGAATTGCTGCAACAGTTATCTGAAAGGGAACAGCAGCTGATTAAGATGCGTTATTTTGAAAATGCCACACAAAGCCAGATTGCAGCGGAGCTTGGCACCAGTCAGGTACAGGTCAGCCGCATGGAGAAGAAAATATTACTGCAGATGAGAAAATATATGAGTCAGGGTTGACAAACAAAGGGGGTGGAAATATACTAAAAAAGGATTAAGCGAGATTCCCTTGTCAAAGTGTTCCGGCTTTGATGGGGATTTTTTTACTTTACAGGAAATTACTTTCCTGTAAAGTAAAAAACGCTCCGCGAGGATGCGCACTGCGGCGTATAAGGTAGAT
>JBNMJI010000073.1:0-8057 GCA_050873725.1 Roseburia sp. | reverse complement strand
CTTATAAGAATGCCATCTGCTTCAATGCCTGTTTTAAAATATCTTCTACAGAACTGTCTTCTGTAATTTCAATATCCCGCAGCACCTTTAAAGCCTCTGAAGAAGAATACCCCAGTGAAACCAGCGCTTCCACTGCTTCATTGCGGATTCCCTTTAAGCCGTTACCGGAAACAGCTTCCTGTGTATGGCTTAATTTCTGTTCAAAAGCATCCTCTAAACTAAGCTTGTCTTTTAATTCTATAATCAACCGCTGTGCCGTCTTGTTGCCGACACCCGGAGCCTTTGCAATTGCTTTTGCATCATCAGATAATACTGCAAAACGTAAATCGTCCGTTGACATAACAGAAAGAATCGCCAGTGCACCTTTTGGCCCGATTCCGGATACGCCAATCAGTAATTTAAATACATTTAAATCATCTCTGGTAAGGAAGCCATATAAAATAAATGCATCCTCTCTGACGCAGAGATAGGTATAGATTTTTACCTCTTCTCCCACGCCCGGAAGCAGAGATAATACCTGACCCGGAATATAAATATTATATCCGATGCCGCCATTTTCAACGACAATGTGATTTTCTGCCACTATCTCGGATAATTCGCCTTTGATATATGAATACATAATCTTCCTCCTACTTCCTTTGCCACAATTCCAATCAGAGCACCCGTCACAAAGCCTGCAATCAGTAAAACAGGCATATAATAAATGACATAGTATGAGCTTACCAGAAATCCTGCTACGATAAGCTGTCCCATATTATGTATAATTCCGCCACAGATGCTGACTGTAACTACATGAAATCGGTTCATGCGAATCAGAATAAACATAAGTACAAAGCTTAATAATCCACCGGCAAGTCCATAACAGATACTGACTACATTTCCAAATAAAATTCCGGTAAGCACAATACGAAGTACCGATACGCAAAGAGCCTCTTTCCAGCCAATCAGATACAACATCAGCACCGTAACAAGATTGGCAAGTCCAAGCTTTACTCCGGGAATTCCAATGGCAAAGGGCAATATTGCTTCCACATAACTTAATATCATTGCCAGTGCCAAAAACACACCAAGATATGCTACACTTTTCTTCATGCTTTCACCTACCCTGCCACATCATCCAATGTATTTTTCTGGTCACTTTCTACCGTTACTACAACCCGGTTTGGCAGGCAGATAATAGATTCTTTATCTTTGGAAATTGCTTTCTGGTGCATACACAACTGATCCGGGCAGTCCGCCTCAAGCATATAGGCAGTTCCATTTTCAATCGTTACGATATTGGTAACTTTTCCATCTATTTTAATCGGAATCTCTTTATTTTCTGCCAGAGAATATCTGCCATATTCACTGCCATTTACCGTAATGATAATACTGTCACCACTTTGTAATGCCGAAGTCATTCCCACATAGAATACTAAAATGACTACCGCAAGAATTCCCAGCAACAGAATATCATTTTTTCCAAAACGACGGTTCATTTACTCTGCAACCTCTCCCATATAATAAAAGCCTTTGCATTCTTTTAAATGTACCGGTACGATGGTTCCAATCATGGATGCATCTCCCGGCAGATGTACCACTGAGTTATTGGATAATCTTCCGGTTACAAGACCTTCCTGCTGTTCGTCTAATTCTTCTACTAATACATCCTGCACGCTTCCGGTTAATGCTCCGGCTTTCTTTGCTGAAATCTCCTGTACCAGTTTTAACAGCCGGTCAAAACGGTCTTTTATCACATCTTCCGGAATCTGATTTTCCATCTTGGCAGCAGGCGTTCCGGTACGTTTCGAATAGATAAAAGTAAACGCGCTGTCATATTCTACCTGCCTTACCACATCCATGGTCTCTAAGAAATCTTCTTCTGTCTCTCCCGGGAATCCTACAATTATATCTGTTGTAATTGCTAAATCCGGCATTGCTTTTTTGATTTTCTCAACCAGTGCAAGATAATGCTCCTTATCATAATGACGGTTCATTTCCTTTAACACTCTGCTGCTGCCGGACTGAAGCGGCAGATGAAGATGTCTGCAAATCTTCTTGGAATTCTTCATTACTTCAATCAGTTCATCGGATAAATCTTTTGGATGTGATGTCATGAAACGGATTCTTTCCAGACCTTCAATCTTTTCTACTTCCTGCAAAAGCTGTGCAAAGGTCACCGGTGTATCTAAGTTCTTTCCATAGGAATTGACATTCTGTCCTAAGAGCATGACTTCTACTACACCATCCGCTACCAGCTTTTCAATTTCTCTTATGATATCCTGCGGTTTTCTGCTGCGTTCTCTTCCTCTTACATATGGCACAATACAGTAGCTGCAGAAATTATTGCAGCCAAACATAATATTAACACCGGATTTAAAGCTGTATTTCCGTTCTACCGGAAGTTCTTCTACGATTTCTTTCGTGTCATCCCAGATGTCAATCACCATTTTCTGCTCTTCGAAGCAGCGCACCAGAAGCTCTGCAAATTTAAAGATATTATGGGTTCCGAAAACCAGATCTACAAAACGGTAACTCTGTTTTAATTTTTCCACAACCTCCGGTTCCTGCATCATACAGCCGCATAACGCAATCATCATATCTTTATTCTTTTTCTTAAAGCCGCTTAAATATCCCAGCCGTCCGTAAACCTTATTGTTGGCATTTTCACGGACGGTACAGGTATTGTAAATAACAAAATCTGCTTCTTCGGAATCTGTCTCTTCAAAGCCTACGGTCTCTAAAATTCCACATAATTTTTCAGAATCCCTTGCATTCATCTGACAGCCAAAAGTTGTCACATGAAAGGTAAGCGGTCTGCCTTTCTTCTTGGAAATCTGCGCCACATACTGCTTTGCAAGCTCCATAAAATAAAATTGTCTCTGCGGTTCCATTACCGGAACTTCACCGGTATGATTTATCTTTTCTATTTCTCTCATTTCTTTTCCTGTTTTCTTAATATTTTTCTTATTATTCTCTGATCTGGCCATCCCCATAAATGATATATTTGGTGGTGGTAAGGGCTTCTAAGCCCATTGGACCTCTGGCATGCAGCTTCTGGGTACTGATTCCGATTTCTGCTCCAAAGCCAAACTCAAATCCGTCTGTAAAACGGGTGGATGCATTCACATAAACAGCCGCAGCATCAATCTCATTTAAGAACTTCTGCGCATGCTCATAATTATTGGTAATGATTGCTTCCGAATGTCCGGTATTATATTTATTGATATGTGCAATGGCTTCATCAATATCAGAAACTGTCTTTGCAGAAATAATATAATCTAAGTATTCGGTACCCCAGTCTTTTTCTGTTGCAGCCACCGCATCTTTTGTGGCTTTCTGGACACGCTCATCCCCGCGGATTTCTACATGGCTTTCTGCTAATTTAGCAGAAAGACGTGGCATCAGTTCATCTACTATGCTCTCATGCAGCACTAAGGATTCACAGGCATTACATACACCAATACGCTGTGTTTTTGCATTATTAATAATATTCACAGCCATATCAAGGTCTGCCGTTTCATCTACATAAATATGGCAGTTTCCGGTACCGGTCTCAATCACCGGAATGGTAGCATTGGCTACCACTGCACGAATCAGTCCGGCTCCACCTCTTGGAATCAGCACATCCACATACTCATTCATTTTCATAAATGCAGTAGCAGTCTCACGGCTGGTATCTTCGATTAAAGCAAGCACTCCTTCCGGCAGTTGGTTGGCACTTAAAGTTTCATTGATGCTCTTTACGATTGCCATATTGGAATGAATGGCATCACTTCCACCTTTTAAAATTACAGTATTTCCGGTTTTAAAGCATAATGCAAAGGCATCTGCTGTTACATTTGGACGTGATTCATAAATAATTCCAATGACACCTAATGGTACACGCTTCTTTCCAATCATAAGTCCATTCGGGCGCTGTTTCATGGAAAGGACTTCTCCTACCGGATCTTCTAATTCTGCTACCTGGCGGATTCCTTCTGCCATCTGTGCAATACGCTCTTTATTTAACATCAGACGGTCTAAAAGCCCCTGATGCATTCCGGCTTCTTTTCCTGCATCCATATCTTTCTGGTTTGCTGCTAAAATAGCATCGGTATCTTCTACTAAATGTTTTGCAACTTCTAACAAAATCTTTTCTTTTTCTTTCATGCCCATATTTCGCATGATTACTTCTGCTGCTTTTGCTCTCTTACCTAATTCCTGTAATTCCATATTTCCCTCCTGCTACTTATTTTCGTCTATGTCATCCGTTACTTTATAAATCTTCTCCGGTGTGATAAGATAATCCATCGGAATATCATAAGCCTCCATGGGTACCTGTTCTGCAAGCTGACAGGATAATGCAATTCCAACCCGGAGCATCTTCTTATATTTCTGAAAAAATCGGTCATAAAAGCCCTTACCATATCCGCTTCTTCCACCATTAATATCAAAAACCAGTCCCGGCGTAAATACAATTGTTTTCTCCTGCTCAAGGGCTGTCATCTCCAATGCCGGTATCTCATCCTTGGGCTCCATCACATGAAAATACCCTTCCTGGAAATCATCTATACTGTTGATTTCACAAAAGTCCATTTCATCTCCATGCACCCGTGGAAAGGCTACTCTTTTTTGAATACTTTCCTTAAAAAGTGGCAGTAAAGAAGCCTCTTTTCCAAGGGGATAATAAAAGAAACAATTTTGTGCTTTCTGAAAGATTTCCCATGTGCTGATATTCTGACAAATCCTTTGGGATTCTTCTCTTACGATATCCTCCGGCAGTGCATTTCGCAATGTCTTATACTTAGTTCTGACGCTTGCCTTTGTTTCCATATTTTTCTCCCAGATTGGTTACCGTTCCATCTGCATTTACCATATCAATATTATCTAACTGTCCCTTCAGATTCCGCTTTACACTTGCTATGTATTCCTTACGAAGTGCTGCCTGTTCTTCCTTCTCTTCCGGCGTCAGTCCTTCTTTCTGAGATTTATGATATAATTCATTGATTCTTGCTATTGTATTTTCAATCATCTTTTTACCCCATGCTTTCTTCTACATAATCTGCAATATAGAAATCATCATTTTTGTTTGCTTTGAAAAAGGTTCCTACCGGTTTTCCTTCAAAAATCTGATGCAGAACACCTACATCCTTTGCATTGGCAATAATCATATCTGCTCCGGATAAGGTTGCAATCTTTGCAGCCGTTAATTTGGTGGTCATTCCACCGGTACCGACATCACTGCCTACGGTATCTCCTGCCATGTTTTCAATCTGACTGTCTATTTTTTCTACTACCGGTATCAGTTCCGCCTTCGGATTCTTTCTCGGATCATCGGTATACAATCCGTCTATATCCGATAAGAGAATCAGCAAATCTGCGCCTACCAATGAAGCTACAATGGCTGACAGAGAGTCGTTATCACCAAACTGCATCTCATAAGTAGATACCGTATCATTCTCATTTACAATCGGGATAATTCCCATTTCAAACAATTCTTCAAATGTATTCTGTGCATTCTTTCTTGATACATTATCAATCATGGTATTTTTGGTCATCAGAACCTGTCCGGCATTCTGATGATATTCTGAGAAAAGCTTCTGATAAGTCATCATAAGTCTTGCCTGTCCCACTGCCGCACATGCCTGCTTTACTGCTATTTTCTTCGGCCGCTCTTTTAATCCCATGGACTGTCTTCCTACCGCAATAGCTCCGGAACTGACCAGACAAACATCCATGCCCTGATTTTTAATATCACATAATTCTCTTACCAAGCGTTCCAGCTTTAAAAGATTTAAATTTCCGGTCTCTTCATGTAAAAGAGATGAAGAACCGATTTTTACGATTACACGTTTCTTATTCTTTAATGTTTCACGCAACTGTGTATCCATTTTTCCGCCTCTTAAATCATCTACGGCATATTCATATTCGAATGCCGTTCGTTATTTTATACTAATGTGCATACATTTTATACTTTATCATACCTTAAGGAAAAAATCATCTGTAAATTTTATCTTCCTTGTGCTATGCTTGTGCTATATGATTTTAAAAGAACCGGAGTATACAAAATGAATACAAAAAAGACGATATTTTCTTATAAATTAACCTGCAGTTTACTTACTTTCTTTCTCTTCTTCTGCTCCTTCTCCTTTGTGGGATGCGGACGCAGCAAAGAACCGGTTTCCAAATCGGATTTTTATTTTAACACGGTCATTACCATTACACTTTATGGGGAAGAAAATGCTTCTTATATTGATGACTGCTTCAAGCTTGCTTCCCATTACGAGAATCTTTTCAGTAATACCATTACAGACAGCGATATCAGTAAAATCAATAATGCTAACGGTACACCGGTTACGGTAGATGATGATACCATTGAATTACTGCAAAAAGGTATCTATTATGGCGATTTAAGTCAGGGACAGTTCGATATTACCATTGGCAAATTATCTTCTCTCTGGGACTTTCCAAATAACAGCGGTACGGTTCCATCCGAATCTGATATTGAAGCCACGCTTTCCACCATCGACTATCATGCGATTGTTATTAACGGAAATGAAGTTTCTCTTTCCAATCCGGATGCCATGATTGATTTGGGCGGCATCGCCAAAGGTTATATTGCAGATAAAATGAAAGATTATTTAAATGAAAAAGGCATTACCTCCGGTATGATTAACCTTGGAGGTAATGTCCTTACGCTTGGTTCCAAACTGGATGGAAGCAACTATAATATCGGTATCCAGAAACCATTTTCCGATGACGGTACTGCCATCGCCAGTGTTGAAGTCTCCGATGAAACAGTGGTAAGTTCCGGTGTTTATGAACGGTATTTCTATGTGGGTGATAACTTCTATCATCACATTTTAAATCCGAAGACCGGTTATCCTTATGCCAACAACTTACTGGGTGTCACCATTATCTGTCCAAAATCCGTAGACGGTGACGGACTTTCCACCACCTGTTTTGCTTTAGGATTAGAGGACGGCATGAAGCTGATTGAATCCTTGGATGACACGGAAGCTGTTTTCATTACCGATGATTATGAAATTCACAGCACTTCCGGTATTGGCAGCAGCATTCCTTTTCATGAAATGTAAACCTGTTTTCTGTCAATGCTCCATAACCATATTGTTGACCCAGATTTTCTTCTTTACCATAATATAACCAATGATACATTTGATAATCTCTATCAACTGACAGGATAAATAAATCGGTACAATCGGAAGTCCTGTAAATCTGGTTAATACGAATGCCAATGGAATATCTACCACCCAGACATAGACACTGTCAAAAAGGAAGGTAATAACCGTCTTACCGCCGGAACGCAGTGTAAAATAGGTCGCATGCATAAATCCATACAATGGCATACATGCAGATGCAATCCGGATAAATTGTTTTGCCAGCCCCCGCACTTCTTCTGTCGTATTATATATCCGCGGAAAAAACGGAGCAATTGCAAACATGCAGGCTCCTATCACAAAACAGCAAAACACAGAAAATACAATCATCTTGCAGTCCGTATCCACCGCTTCTTCTAATTTTCCGGCACCAAGCTGCTGTCCTACAATAATGGATATCGCACTTCCCAATGCAATAAATACTACATTAAATAAATTCGCCACGGTATTGGATATATTGAATCCTGCCACAACAGCAAGTCCTCTTGTGGAATAGCATTGCATCAATACTGCCATTCCTCCTGCCCATAAAGTCTCGTTTAAAAGCAATGGAGTTCCCTTTACGATAATCTGTCGTACCAGTGTTGCCGGTATTTTAAAATCACGGTAAGCACCTACAATAAAATGATTCTTATCTGCTCTCGCATGCGTCCACCAGACAACAATGACACATTCCACGACTCTTGCCAATACGGTTGCTGCCGCTGCACCTCTTGCTCCCCAAGCTGGCAGGCCAAATGCTCCAAATATCAATACATAGTCAAACACCAGATTCACTGCTACAGAAGCAATTCCGGCTTTCATCGGAAGTACCGTCTCTCCGGTTTCACGCAATGTCTGGGCATACGCCTGAATCAATGCAAAAGGAATCATGGATGGCATTACCGTCTGCAAATACTGTTTTGCATACAATAGCGT
>JBNMJI010000072.1:0-8301 GCA_050873725.1 Roseburia sp. | reverse complement strand
ACATTACCTTTGATCATGTCGGTTTTTCGTATGACGGCGGTGAAACCGTGCTGCGCGATGTGTCCTTTACGGCGCGTCAGGGTGAAGTAACGGCGCTTGTCGGCCCTTCCGGCGGCGGCAAAACAACCGTATCGCGCCTGGCTGCGCGATTTTGGGACATCAACCGCGGACGTATCACCGTCGGCGGTATGGATATTTCCAAAATTGACCCCGAAACACTGATGTCGCTGTATTCCATTGTCTTTCAGGATGTTACACTTTTTAACAACACGATTCTGGAAAACATCCGTATCGGACGTTCCGATGCAACAGATGAAGAGGTTATTGCAGCAGCGAAATTGGCACACTGTGATGAATTCGCAGATAAACTGCCGGAGGGCTGGCATACCATGATTGGCGAAAATGGTTCCGAATTATCCGGTGGAGAACGTCAGAGAATTTCCATTGCAAGAGCATTTTTAAAGGATGCACCGATTATTTTCTTAGATGAAGCGACCGCATCCTTAGACGTAGATAATGAAACCCTGATTCAGGAGGCACTGTCCCGGCTGATTCAGGATAAGACGGTTATGATCATTGCGCACCGTATGCGTACAGTAGCGGATGCAGACAAAATCGTGGTATTAAAAGATGGAGTGGTAGCCGAAGAGGGTGCACCGGAAGAGCTTGCAGCAAAGGATGGAATTTACCGGCATATGACAAGGACACAGCTTCAGGCAGCAGGCTGGAAATTGTAAAAAGCAGTTGACCTCCCCTTTGTTCCGTCATAAGATAAAAAAGATAGCGAGCATGCTATTGCGGAAACAGATAACGGAGGAAAAAAGAAAATGAGTTTCTCAGAAAGAAAAAACACAAAAGATGGTATGGCAGCAGGCCAGAAAGCCAGTGTAGATAATATTTACACGCTGGATGGCAAAGTGCCGGTTTTAAATGCAATTCCATTTGGCTTGCAGCATATTTTAGCCATGTTTGTAGCCAATATTGCACCGATTCTGATTGTGGCAGGAGCCTGCGGAATGGATGCAAAGGATACGGCAATGATTATTCAGAGTGCAATGATGATTGCCGGAATCGGAACACTGATTCAGTTATTCCCAATCTGGAGAATCGGTTCGAGACTTCCGATTGTCATGGGAATTTCCTTTACCTTTGTGTCCATCGCCTGCGTCATTGGCGGACAGTATGGCTATGGAGCAATCATGGGAGCGGTGCTCATTGGTGGTATCGTAGAAGGAGTCCTTGGACTTTTATCCAAATACTGGATGAAGCTGGTGACACCGATTGTAGCAGCAACTGTTGTAACAGCAATTGGATTTTCCCTGCTTGAAGTAGGAGCAGACTCCTTTGGCGGCGACAGCAGCAGTGCCGATTTTGGATCCGCAACCAACTGGATACTTGGAACCGTGACACTGGTGTGTTGTATCGTATTTAATATTGTAGCAAAATCCTATTTCAAACAGTTATCCGTATTGTTTGGACTGATTGTAGGATATATTGTGGCACTGTGCATGGGTGTGGTAGATTTTTCAGCACTTTCCGATACCAGCCTTCTTGCACTGCCACATCTGATGCCGTTTAAAATGGAATTTCATGCAGATGCCATTATTGCATTTGTTTTGATATTCTTAGTATCGGCAACAGAAACGATAGGAGATACTTCGGCACTGGCATCATCCGGCTTAAACCGGGATGTCACCCAGAAGGAGACAGCAGGTTCACTTGCCTGTGACGGATTTGTCAGTGCATTATCTTCGGTATTTGGCTGTATGCCGATTACATCCTTCAGCCAGAACGTAGGTCTGGTTGCCATGACCAAGGTTGTAAACCGTTTTGTTATTGCAACAGGAGCCATAATTATGATTCTGGCAGGAATTTTCCCGGTAGTGGGCGCAGTACTTGCTACACTGCCAAGTGCCGTTCTGGGTGGATGTACGATTATGATGTTTGGAACGATTGTAATCAGTGGACTGCAGATGATTGGAAAATGTGGATTCTCCCAGAGAAATATTACCATATCGGCACTGTCCTTAAGTATCGGATTAGGTTTTACCCAGCTGCCGGATTTATTTGCAATCTTCCCAAGCATTATCCGTTCTATCTTTGCGGAAAACTGTGTAGCAGTTGTATTCCTTACTGCCATTATTTTAAATCTTGTATTGCCTAAGAATATGGAAGTAGAACGCCAGGAAAAATAGCGGAGGAGAGCATATGAATATAGCAGTATATTGCGGTTCATCCGCAGGAAGTAAGGAAGCATATACCATTGGAGCAGTAGCTCTTGGTATGTGGATTGCAGAGAACGGACACACACTGGTATATGGTGGAGCCCGGGGCGGATTGATGGGAACCATAGCCAATTCCGTCTTATCCAATGGTGGAAAAGTAATCGGTGTACTGCCACAGGTGGAATCCATCCAAAACCGCAGACACCAGTTTTTAACAGAGTACATAGATACGAAAGATATGGCGGAGCGGAAAGCAAAGATGATAGAGTTAGCTGATGCTTACATCGCGCTGCCGGGTGGTCCGGGAACTTTAGATGAGTTATCGGACATCATATCCCTGCAGCGTCTTCGCATCAATGAGAATCCATGCATTCTTTATGATATTGATGGCTTCTATCAGCCATTGAAAGTATTTTTCGAAGAAATGCAGACCTCAGGCTTTGCAGCAAAAGAAGATTTTAGTCGTGTGCTGATTTCCAAAGACTTATCGGAAATCGAGACATTTATCCAGAGACGTTGAGGGAAGATTTTAGAAAAGTAGAGTTGGAGATTGCAAATATAAAATAGGAATAGAAAAAACTTACAGTAAAGAAAAACTCATAGTAAATTCCGAACGGAATCTGCTATGAGTTTTCTTTTGCGCGAGTAGCGAGAAAAATCGCGGTGCTCGCAAAGCGTATTTCTTGTAGTTTATCCTAATAATTTTTCTACGTATTCTTTGATTTCCATATTATCTTCCGGCATCTGGCAGCCGACGATATACATGCCTTCGTCATTGGAACTTCGGATAATATGACCTTCCAAAGTTGCCTGATCCGGCAAATCAAAGGAAATGATATTTAAGAGAATATCAGCCCCTTTGCTATCTGCAAAGAACGGTGCATCGCAAAGAAAAGCAAATCCGTTGGCACTGATATTTTCCATACGTCCCTGGAAAGTTTCTCCGGTGCTTTTTACCGTAATGTTACAGAAATTGGAAATGTCTGCACGAGGATATTTTCGTCTGTTTAAAATATTTGGGCTTCCGCTGATTTCTACAATAAAATCAGAAGTAGTTTTATCTACATGGACAGAAGCGTTATCCCAGCAGTAAAGAACATTTCCAACGGTAATCTGGATGGAATAGGATTCACTGTTACGAAGAGAAAGCTTTTCTTCCAGAGAAAGCTTTTCTTCCAGAGAAAGTACAATCTGGTTGGAATGTTGTTTCAGAACTTCGCCATGGAAATCAAGGTCAGGATTTTCCGTCAGGCGAATGGTTGCTTTCATACCAGGATTAATGTCTTCAATACCCATGAAGCCGCCGATTCCAAGCTTGCACATCAATGCCTGAATTTCATTTTCTATGCTGTTAATATTGTTGGCACTTTCATCATATTTACTTACCATACGCTGGCTGATATCATCGGAATCATGAATACAGAGTGTCATGGTATCGACAATTTCAGAAACATACTTCATGTTTTCTACTAACTGGCGGTTTGATGTCTCAACTTCTTTGATGGCATTGTCAATGACTTGGATATGATCGCCCATCAGAGAGGAGTCATCGGTAATTTTATTTACATTTTCACCGGTCAGCGTTACTTTCTCAAGAGTAAGCTGAATGAGCTTTAAGGTCTCTTCAATGGATTTTGTCATCTTACCGGAGATTTCATCCAGACGCATCAGCGCATCCTGAATCTGCTTGGAAGAAGCCTTGGTTTCAGTACTTAAGGTACGGATTTCTTCTGCAACGACAGCAAATCCTTTTCCTGCTTCTCCGGCTCTTGCAGCTTCGATGGAAGCGTTTAATGCAAGGAGGTTGGTCTGACCGGAAATATTGTCGATGGTTCCGGTTTCGGATTTTACTTTTTCGAATTCAGAGGTAAACTCTGTCAGAACCTGTTCTACTTCATTGGAAAGTCTGGACATGGTTCCTGCAGTTGTAACCAGACTTTCTAAGTCAGCGGAACTAACCTGTGCATGATGAATGGATTCATTGGTAAGAGAAACCATTTCCTGAATCATGGAGCCGACATGTTCTACCTGGGAATTGATGTCAGTTGTCATATCAAGGGAAGAAGTCGTGCGGTTCTGCAATTCCTGATTGTTGTTGGTTAAATCATTCATTCCTTTTAAAACAACGTCGGAACCGTGCTTATTTTCGTTGGCCAGTTCCCGTACAACGGTGATGCCGTCCATAACGGTATTGCTGGCAGTTTTAACTTTTTCTACGGTATTTACCACACGATGTAAATCATCCTTGATACTGTCTGTCAGTGCACCGTCAGCCTCATTTAAATGGCGGATGGACATGATATAACAGATATAGCAGAGAATCAGGCAGGATATCTGCAGCTGATAATTCTTTACGTCGGTGGCAGTGGTGCATCCTAATACCACATAGCGGTAAATAATACTGATAACTACGCTGATAGTATTTGCAATACCGCACTGCAGCATGAATTTCCGGTCTTTAAAAATAATCAGAAGACTGGTTACCGGCAGAATGTAGGTAAATGCAATCGGTGATTCTGTGGTACATAAAAGATAAGTATAGAAGACACCATAACCAAGTACCAGTACATAACGATAAAGGTCTGTAGTCTTACCACGGATTTTTAAAAACAATTCTCCAATAAAAAATGGAATCCAGCAAAGCAGGACAAAATAGAGATATTGTCCGGATGGATAGAGACCGTTCGACATGTCGGCACCGTAGTTGGCAGTCAGCAACAGGGCGAATACAAGCCAGATTCTCCGTGCCTTGATATTGGCCTTGGCCTTAAAAACATTTTCATCATAATTCATAGATATTCTTAATCCTTCTCTTTCGTACAATGATATAATAAGCTAATCTAATTCTAAGCTATTTTTTTGTGGTTTTCAAGGTATTTTATGGAAAACACAGCTTGCTTTTTTGTGGGGAATGTGTATAATGAAAATCGTTGAAAAAACGGGGTGCTCGCACAGGCGGGCTGAGAGTAAGCAGAAGCTTTAACCCAGAACCTGATTTGGATAATGCCAACGTAGGGAGATAACGAAACGCAAGTGCGATTACTTAGTGTGCAGGAATCTTTTTTACAGAGGTCCTGCACTTATTTTTTGCGAGTAGTGAGGAAAAGTCACGGACACCGGAAACTTGCAAGCTTGCTTGCAAAGGTTCCGGTGGCTGTGACTTTGACGAGCACCGCAGAACTCCGGGAACCCGGATTTTCGGTTCCCTATATTATAATAGGGCGGCAGGTTCCCGGAGCTGTGGTGCGGGAGTGACAGACTTTGGCTGTCACTCCTCACTACACATCGCACTTCATAAGGAGAGAATGCATATGAACATTACAAGAGAACAGCTTCTTCTTTATGCCGTTACCGACCGTAGCTGGCTTAAGGGAGAGACCTTATATGAGCAGGTGGAAAAAGCATTAAAGGGCGGAGTGACTTTAGTGCAGCTTCGGGAAAAAGAATTATCTGAGCCGGAATTTGAGGCAGAAGGCAGAAGCCTTTTGGAACTCTGTCACCGTTATAGGGTACCATTGATAATCAACGATAATGTGGAACTGGCAAAAAGAATAGGAGCCGACGGTGTGCATGTGGGACAGTCCGATATGGAACTGACCCGAGCAAGAGAAATCCTTGGAACAGATAAAATCATCGGAGTAACTGCCAAAACCGTAGAGCAGGCACAGGCAGCAGAAAGAGCCGGTGCGGATTACCTGGGAAGCGGAGCCGTATTTGGCAGCAGCACCAAGACCGATGCAAAGCCGATGGAACTTAGTCTCCTGCAGGAAATCTGCCAGAGCGTCACCATCCCCGTAGTCGCAATTGGCGGCATCAACCACGATAACATCCTGAAATTAAAAGGATGCGAAATCGCAGGAGCAGCAGTCGTAAGTGGAATCTTCGCATGTGAAGACATCGAAGAGGGAACAAAGGAACTTTTGCAAAAAGTAAATATGGTAGCAAAAAATCATGAATAAGATAGGACATAAAAAAGTCTTTCTTATATAAAATTCAGAGGGTTATTTTTGTGAATAAGGGATTCGGTTTGTTCCCGATAATACCATTTCTTTGGCTGTTAGAGGCTCTTGAATTTCCCTTGTTCAACAGGCAACGCCGGCATCATGGATGTGCCGGCGAGGCGGAATGGAGCATGGATGCGACTTTTCGCCGTTTGCCGGAAAAAAGACATACTTACGGGAAATCCAAGAGCCTCTAACAGTCAAAGAAGGTATTTCAGGACAAGCCGAAGCCCGTATCAGAAAATGATTCATCTGAACAATTCAGCGGCAGATTGGGGGCACCACCTTAGGTCGCTATATAAAATTAATGCAAAGGAGACAAATGTATGAACACAGCATTAACAATCGCTGGAAGTGATTCCAGTGGAGGCGCCGGCATCCAGGCAGATATTAAGACGATGACCGCTAATGGCGTATACGCCATGAGTGCGATCACGGCACTTACTGCCCAGAATACAACCGGCGTAACAGACATTATGGAGGTAACTCCAGAATTTTTGGCAGAGGAGCTGGATCGTATTTTTACGGATATATATCCGGATGCAGTGAAGACCGGAATGGTCTCTTCCAGTGCTCTGATAGAGACAATTGCGGACAAACTGACAGCGTACCACGCAAAAAATATTGTCGTGGATCCTGTTATGGTAGCGACCAGCGGAGCGAAGCTCATCAGCGACGAAGCTATCGGTACATTGAAAACTAAATTATTGCCTCTGGCAACTGTTATAACCCCAAATATCCCGGAAGCGGAAGTGCTTTCCGGTATGGAGATAAAGACAGAAGCAGATATGGAAAAAGCAGCAGAAATCATTTGTAAAACCTTCGGTTGTGCCGTGCTGTTAAAAGGCGGACATCAGTTAAATGATGCCAATGATTTGCTCTGGCAGAAGGACAAAGAGCCGGTGTGGTTCCATGGAAAGAGAATTGATAATCCAAACACCCATGGTACCGGTTGTACCTTAT
Source organism: Roseburia sp. (assembly GCA_050873725.1). GTDB lineage: Bacteria > Bacillota > Clostridia > Lachnospirales > Lachnospiraceae > Roseburia_C. The sequence goes on along the minus strand of JBNMJI010000072.1, from coordinate 1,112 downwards.
CTTCAGCCATTGCATCCAATCTAGCCAAGGGACGCAGCCTGGAAACATCCGTGCAGTACGCAAAGAATTACATATCCGGCGCACTGGCTGCCATGTTAGACCTTGGAAAGGGAAGCGGCCCGATGAATCACGCATTTGCAATAGAAGGAGAATATACTAATGAATGAGAAGAAGACATCTGTATTCAGTAACGGATTAATCTGGTTTGGAGCCGGCGTATCCATTGCTGAAATTTTAACCGGAACATATTTTGCACCACTTGGATTTGGCAAAGCCATGGCAGCTATCTTATTAGGACACTTAATCGGTGGACTGATGATGTTTGCAGCAGGAATGATTGGTGCAAGAGAACGAAGAAGTGCCATGGAAACCGTAAAAATGAGCTTTGGAGAGAAGGGAAGTCTTCTTTTTGCAGCATTGAATGTGCTGCAGCTGGTAGGCTGGACTGCCATAATGATTTATGATGGCGCACTGGCAGCCAACGGTGTCATCCCGGTAGCAAACTGGTTCTGGGCAGCCATTATCGGAGTCCTCATTATCCTCTGGATTCTGATTGGACTTACGAACCTTGGAAAGCTTAATACCATTGCAATGACAGCATTATTTATCCTGTCACTGGTATTATTTAAAGTGATTTTCATTGGAAATGGAGCCATTCCGGCAATCGTGGATGATGGAAGCCTTACCTTTGGCGCAGCCGTAGAACTTGCGGTAGCAATGCCACTTTCCTGGCTGCCATTAATCAGTGATTATACAAGAGAAGCAGAAAAGCCATTTGCAGCAACCGCAGTCAGCGTTGTTGTATACAGTCTGGTCAGCATTTTCATGTATGTCATTGGTATGGGTGCAGCACTTATTACCGGTGAATATGATATTGCACAGATTATGTTAAAGACCGGATTTGGTATCGTAGGACTTGTGATTATCATTTTCTCAACAGTAACAACGACTTTCTTAGATGCTTATTCTGCCGGTGTTTCCAGCGTATCCATTTCTGAGAAAATCAATGAGAAATGGTCAGCAATTATTGTAACGGTAATCGGAACTGTTGCAGCAATTGTATATCCGATGGATAACATTACGAATTTCTTATATCTTATCTGTTCTGTCTT
>JBNMJI010000071.1:0-8322 GCA_050873725.1 Roseburia sp. | reverse complement strand
GTTAAATGGTGATAAATCAGTCAGTGCAGCCTTCGTAGTTGGTGGTGGCGGCAAAATCCATGGATTTACGGAAATGCTTGCAGACAAACTTGAAATTCCAAGAGAGCGTGTGGCATTACGTGGAGAAGAAGTTTTAAAAGAGGTTCATTTTGCACAGGAAGAAATTAAGAAAGATCCATTACTGGTAACGCCGATTGGAATCTGTCTTAATTATTATGACCAGAAGAATAATTTCATTATGGTCCGGTTTAACGGAGAACGCTTAAAGCTTTATGACAACAGCCATCTTACTATTGTGGACGCTGCATTGCAGGCGGGCTTCCCGAATGAAGCATTGTTCCCAAGACGGGGCAAGGCAGTAGAGTTTACCGTAAATGGAAAACCGAGAATTGTCCGTGGAGAACCGGGAGAATCTGCCATTGTTAAAGTGGACGGAAGAGTAGTCAGCATCAATACACCACTGGTTCCGAATTCCGAGATTACCATAGAAGCCTCTACCATTGGAAAAGAAGCCGTATTTACGATTGAACAGTTAGATGAGTATACATCCTCCACCATTACCTTTCAGGTCAATGGCATCAATATTACCTGCCCGAAATTTGTTCAGGTCAACGGAAGCCTTGAGCCTTCTAATTATGTTATTCAGGAAGGGGACGAAATCGAGACCAGAAACTTCTATACCATCGGACAGCTGGCAGAGTTTATGGATGTGCGGATAGATGAAGAAGCCGGAATTATTTTAAATGGAAAACCGGCAGATATGGGTTCCCTTTGCTATGAGAACTTTGAAATTGAGTGGAGTGCTTCTGCCTATGAAAGCGGTGAACGTCATATTTCCTATGGACAGGCAGACCATAGATTTGATGCCAGACCGGAAGAAGCTTTAACAGAAGAAAGCACAGACAGTGCAGCTGAAGTTCATGAGACAGAAGCTTCTGTGGCAGCTGAATCTGTGACAGACGAAAATGCTGCGGATGAAAATGCAGCAGATGGCGTTCAAACGGCAGAGCCGGAAAGCAAAGAATTACATATTATTGCAAACAATCAGGAAATTACTTTAAGTGGCAAAGAAGAATATGTATTCGTGGATATTTTTGATTATATTGATTTTGATTTGTCAGCATCCCATGGAAGAGCAATTGTAACTTTAATCAATGGCATGGATGCCCAGTATACACAGGTATTGCAGGATGGCGATAAAATTGAAGTGTACTGGAGAGAGAATTACTAAATAGAAAGAGACATAAGAAAATGGAATTATGCAGTATTGCAAGTGGAAGCAGTGGAAACTGCATCTACGCAGGAACAGAAAGCAGCCATCTGATGATTGATGCCGGAATCAGTGGAAAGCGCATTGAAGCAGGATTAAACAGTATCGGTTTAAAAACCGCAGAAATGCAGGCACTGCTTGTGACCCACGAACATTCAGACCACATTTCCGGTCTTGGCGTGGTAGCAAGAAAATATGGAATCCCAATCTATGCCACAGCAGAGACCATTGAGGCAATCAAAGGGATTTCCAGTGTGGGAAAAGTAGATGAGACACTGTTTCATCCCATTGAAGCCGGAGTGGAGTTTCAGATTGGGGATATTACGGTGGAGCCGGTATCCATTTCCCATGATGCCGCAAATCCGGTGGCATACATCATGAAACAGTCAGATAAAAAGATGGCGGTCATTACCGATTTGGGGAAATATGACAATTATCTTATAGACAAGCTGCAGGATTTAGATGTATTATTGTTAGAAGCGAATCATGATGTGCGTATGCTTCAGGTGGGCAGTTATCCTTATCCTCTGAAACAGCGGATATTAGGGGACAGAGGACATCTTTCCAATGAGAGCAGCGGACAATTTTTAGGACAGCTTCTACATGATAAGTTTAAAAAAGTAGTATTGGGGCATCTGAGCAAGGAAAATAATCTGGCAGAACTGGCATATGAGACAGTGCGCCAGGAAGTAGAACAGGGTGAGAACCCGTACCACGGGAATGATTTTCCAATCCAGGTAGCAAAGCGGGACGAAGTGTCTGAGCTTATCCGGATTTAAGAATATTAAGAAAGCAAAAATAAGAGGAGAACAAAATGGAAAAGACACAGAGCAAGACAATTATTACTGTAGTAGGAAAAGATACTGTAGGAATTATCGCAAAGGTTTGTACTTATTTATCAGAACAGCATATCAATGTACTGGATATTTCACAGACCATCATTGACGGATTCTTCAATATGATGATGATTGTTGATTTGAATACATCCAAAACACCATTTGCTGAGTGTTCTGCAGCACTGGAAAAATTAGGTGAGGAAATCGGTGTTACCATCAAATGTCAGAGAGAAGAAATCTTTGATATGATGCACAGAATCTAATACGACTTACATAAAAGGGAACTGATGTTGGCAGGTCCTTAAGGCGTATCAATGAAAATACAGGAAATAAGCTGCGTAGAAAGGCAGAATATAGGAGACAAAAAATGATTAATATAATGGAAGTAAGCGAAACCAATAAAATGGTGGAGCATGAGAACTTAGATGTCCGTACCATTACCATTGGAATCAGTCTTTTGGATTGTATTGATTCTGATTTAAAGAAGTTAAACGATAACATTTATAAGAAAATTACTACAGTGGCAAAGGATCTGGTATCAGCAGGAAATCAGATTGAGCAGGAATTTGGAATCCCAATCGTAAATAAAAGAATTTCTGTTACACCAATTGCGCTGGTTGGCGGGGCAGCCTGCAAGACACCGGAAGATTTTGCAACCATCGCAGATACTATGGATGCAGCAGCTAAAGCAGTAGGAGTAAACCTGATTGGTGGATATTCTGCATTGGTATCTAAGGGAATGACAAAGGCAGATGAGCTTTTAATCCGTTCTATTCCAATGGCACTTTGCCGTACCGAAAGAGTCTGCAGTTCTGTAAATCTTGCATCCACAAAGACAGGAATTAACATGGATGCTGTAAAATTAATGGGAGAGATTCTCTTAGAGGTAGCAGAGCAGTCCAAGGACAGAGATTCTGTAGACTGTATGAAACTGGTTGTATTCTGTAACGCACCGGATGACAACCCGTTTATGGCAGGCGCATTCCATGGTGTGACAGAGGCAGATGCGGTAATCAATGTCGGTGTCAGCGGACCGGGTGTTGTAAAGACTGCACTGGAAAAAGTCCGTGGAGAGAACTTTGAAGTATTATGCGAGACCATTAAGAAGACTGCATTTAAAGTAACCCGTGTAGGTCAGCTTGTAGCACAGGAAGCGTCGAGAATTTTAAATATTCCATTTGGCATTGTAGATTTATCCCTGGCACCAACTCCTGCAATCGGAGACAGTGTAGCAGATATCCTCTGTGAAATCGGTCTTGAATATGCAGGTGCACCGGGAACTACAGCAGCCCTTGCTCTTTTAAATGATCAGGTTAAGAAGGGCGGCGTAATGGCATCTTCTTATGTTGGTGGTTTAAGTGGTGCATTTATTCCGGTCAGCGAAGACCAGGGAATGATTAATGCAGTACAGGCAAATGCCATTACACTGGAAAAATTAGAAGCAATGACCTGTGTATGTTCTGTAGGTCTTGATATGATTGCTATTCCGGGTGATACCAAGGCAACTACCATTTCCGGTATTATTGCAGATGAAATGGCACTTGGAATGATTAACCAGAAGACTACAGCAGCCCGTCTGATTCCGGTAATCGGAAAAGGCGTAGGTGATACCGTAGAATTTGGTGGATTATTCGGATATGCACCAATTATGCCGGTAAACCAGTATTCCTGTGATGCATTTGTCAATCGTGGAGGAAGAATTCCTGCACCAATTCACAGCTTTAAGAACTAAGATTTTTTGAAATGGAGAAAGAAAATGAGTGATATCCGTAAACTTGTGTTTTTTGAACGAGGCGTAGAAACATTAACTTATTTTTCGCATGAGATGGCAGCGTCATTTCGCAAGATGGGATATCAGGTCTTTTTCTTCGACATTCAGGCAGAATATGCTGACACGAAACGATTAACCCGTTTCTTAAAAAGCGGTGAGACCGCAGTCATTACCTTTAACTTTATCGGATTAAGCGGAGAAGAGTTCCTGATGGAGACAGAGACGCAGTCTGTCTTTGCCAGCAGAAATATTCCGGTCTACTGTATTCTGGTGGACCATCCGCTGTATTATCACAAACAGCTGGATAAGACTATTCCGAACCTGACTGTGTTCTGTATCGACTGTCAGCATATTTCTTATATGAAACGGTTTTATAAAGGGATTCCCTGCCATTTTTTACCACTGGCAGGGAATTTTCTGATGGATGGGGAAGAACAAGTCCAAACAGATTTTATTCCGTACGAGAACCGGGAATATGAAGTGGGATTTATTGCAAACTATGTGCATCTTCCGGCAATTGAAGAGCATTTTACCAGCCAGACTCAGGAGTATATTGACTTCTATCATGAAATATTAAATTATCTCCGCCTGCATCCGTCAGAGCCATTAGACCCTGCCATGGAGCATTTTATCCGGCGGGAAATCCCGGAAGTAACAGAGCGGGAGCTGATGGCATGTTTTGCAGGAATGCTTTTTTTGGATATGTATAACCGGACTTATTTCCGTGGAGAAACCGTGCGGACACTGGTAGACAATGGAGTGCGGGTGCATGTCTTTGGAAAAGGCTGGGAGAATCTTAAGGTAAAATATCCGGAGAATCTTATTTTAAATGGAAGACAGCTTGATTCTGCCGAATGCGTAAAAATTATCCAGAATACCAAGATTGCATTGAATACCATGCCATGGTTTAAGGATGGAGCCCATGACAGAATCTTTACCGCCATGTTAAATAAGGCAGTGTCCTTAACAGATAGCAGCATTTATTTAAAGGAGCGTTTCTGCGATGAAAAAGATTTGGCATTTTATGAGTTAGAGCATCTGGATGCATTGCCGGAGCAGGTGTTGTCCATGCTGGGACATCCAAAGAAAATGAAAGAAATCATAGAATATTCCTATGAACGGGCACTTAAGGAAGACACCTGGGCGAACCGTGCGGAACGTCTGAGAGAGTTTTTATAAAAAAGAACTTCTTGCTGAAAAAGAAAACTCTTATGAAGAGGAGGGCTTAGAGGAAGAATCCCTTGACAAGTGTTTTGGAATATGTTTTACTAAATTCAGGTCATATGACTGACGGAACCGTGGGAATAACCACATGAAGTATGACCTGAGGAAGCCGACCGTCTGGGCAGTTAAGCTCGGGATACGTGTCGGTATTTTTTATGCATGCAAACAGGAAAAGCTGCAGCAACTTTAAAAATTACATGGAGCGTAAGAAGGAGGAACAAAAATGAAGATGACTTCATTAGCAGAAGAACTTGGAAGCACTACTTATCCGGGAAGAGGAATTGTAATTGGAAAGTCAAAGAATGGAAAGTATGCGGTAACTGCTTATTTTATCATGGGAAGAAGCGAGAACAGCCGTAACCGTGTATTTGTTGAGGATGGAGACGGAATCCGTACCCAGGCATTCGACCCAGCAAAATTAAGTGACCCAAGTCTTATTATTTATGCACCGGTTCGTGTACTGGGCAATAAGACCATTGTAACCAATGGAGACCAGACAGATACCATTTATGAACTGATGGATAAACAGCAGACCTTCGAACAGGCATTAAGAACCAGAGAATTTGAGCCGGACGCACCTAACTATACACCACGTATTTCCGGAATCATGCATGTAGAAGATGGAAAATACAATTATGCAATGTCTATTTTAAAGAGCAACAATGGCAATCCGGATGCCTGCAACCGCTATACATTTGCTTATGAGAATCCGGTAGCAGGAGAAGGACATTTCATTCATACTTATATGAATGATGGTAATCCATTACCAAGTTTTGAAGGCGAGCCGGTATTAGTTGATATCGGAGATGATATTGATGCATTTACCGAGCTGGTATGGAATAACCTGAATGCAGATAATAAGGTATCTTTATTTGTAAGATATATCGATATTGAAACCGGAAAATATGAAAGCCGCATTGTAAACAAGAACAAATAGGATTTTGTGAATAAGATTCGTGCGAGAGAGGAAAATAAAATGAAAGAATTAGAATTAAAGTATGGTTGTAACCCAAATCAGAAACCATCCAGAATTTATATGGAAAATGGCGAATTACCAATCAAAGTATTAAATGGTAAGCCAGGTTACATTAATTTCTTAGATGCATTCAATGGATGGCAGTTAGTAAAAGAATTAAAGAAAGCAACCGGACTTCCGGCAGCAACTTCTTTTAAACATGTTTCTCCGGCAGGAGCAGCAGTGGGACTTCCACTTTCTGACGTAGAGCGTAAGATTTACTGGGTAGATGATATGGATGTAGAATTTACACCGATTGCCAATGCTTATGCAAGAGCAAGAGGCGCTGACCGTATGTCCTCTTTCGGAGATTTCATTTCTCTTTCTGATGTCTGCGATAAAGCAACCGCACTTTTAATTAAAAGAGAAGTATCCGACGGAGTCATTGCACCGGGCTATGATGAGGATGCATTAGAAATCTTAAAAGCAAAGAAAAACGGCAATTACAATGTCATTGAAATTGATCCTGACTATGTTCCAGACCCAATCGAGCGGAAACAGGTATTTGGTGTTACCTTTGAGCAGGGAAGAAATGAGTTAAATATTGACGAGCATTTCTTTGACAATATCGTAACAGAAAATAAAGAGTTACCGGAATCTGCTAAGAGAGATCTGGCAATTTCCATGATTACCTTAAAATATACACAGTCAAACTCTGTATGCTATGTAAAAGACGGACAGGCAATCGGTATCGGCGCAGGACAGCAGTCCCGTATCCATTGTACTAGATTAGCAGGCTCTAAAGCAGATAACTGGTGGTTACGTCAGTCTCCACAGGTACTGAATCTGCCATTCTTAGATAAGATTCGCAGAGCTGACCGTGATAATGCAATCGACCTTTACATTGGCGAAGATTATATGGACGTGCTTGCAGATGGTGAATGGGAAAAGATTTTTAAGACCAAACCTGCTGTATTTACTGCAGAAGAAAAGCGTGCATGGTTAGACAAGAATACCGGAGTATCTCTTGGCTCTGATGCATTCTTCCCGTTTGGTGATAACATCGAGCGTGCCCACAGAAGTGGTGTACAGTATGTAGCACAGCCGGGCGGTTCTATCCGTGATGACCATGTTATCGAAACCTGTAACAAATATGGTATGGTGATGAGCTTTACCGGAATCCGTCTGTTCCACCACTAGGAGCTGGAAAATCAGACAGGATTTGAAAGATAAGATTTTGTTGTCAAAAGAGGTGCTGGATTCCTTTGATATAAAATTTCAGCAGTTCTTAGCAGTTTGTTTTTCTTGAATGTAAGCAGTCTTTCCGTTGCTTTGACTGGATGTCTGCACTGTCCGTCGGGTACGGATGCTTTATAAAGCCTGCAAGGGGCACTGGAAATTTCAATTTAAAATTTGGTTTGTCTGGCAACCGGCGCAAATTCACATCCATGTTCAAATGCGCCTCGCTGGCACATCCCTGTGCCAGCGTTGCCTGTTGCCAGATGAAATTCCCGGTGCCCCTAACAGCCCTTATTATGCATCCGTACTTCGGCGAACCGTACAGACATCTTGTCAAACATTGGAAAGACTGTTTTAATCTCAAAAAGAAAAACAAACTGCTTAGTAACTGCGGAATTTTGTGTCAGGAACCAGACACCTCTTTTTGATGGCAAAATCTTTTTATCAAACGCTTTACTGATTTTCCAGCTATCCGAATGGTGGAATCAGACGGGACGGCAGAATCATACCCGGACAATATTGCGTACAAATTCGCTTCTGGCATCCTGCCCGGTTTTCCCGGACAGGATATTTTCGTATAATTCCCCGGCAAAGACATCCAGATCAAAAATGCGTGCGGCATCAGAAGATAGCAGAGAGGCAGCATTGGCACTTTTGGAAATCATCGGAACATCCGCATGATTGCTTAGAATTGTAAGAAGCTGTGATGCGTCTTTGCGGAATCCTAAGATGCGAAGATAAGGGATGTAATCTAAGGATTTCCCCAAACGATAATCTTCGGACGTAATCTGAAGCAGAAGGTGCGTGAAAATCCGGCTGATTCTGGTATAAGTCATGTCTTTTGTTTTCAGTAACTGACAGAACTGGTCAAAGGAATGAAACTGCTTTTGCATATTTTTTATCCGGCGTGCAATTACTTCATTGAAATCACCGTAGGAAGCTAACTGTGCTTCGTTCTGCTGTAACAGAAGGTAAGAGAGCGGAGCAGAAAAATCATTGGCAAAAACTGGCGGATAAAGACTAAGAT
>JBNMJI010000070.1:0-8358 GCA_050873725.1 Roseburia sp. | reverse complement strand
GTGCTGCCCGTATTTTACTACTTTACGTTTTACTTTCTTGAGCATATTATGCTCTTCTAACTTGTGTTCGATAATTGCAATCGTAAGCTTGGTTGCATAAATCGGCACATTGACTTCTTTTAGAATATAAGGAATTGCTCCGATATGGTCTTCATGACCATGGGTAATAAAGAATCCCTTTACTTTGTCGATATTATCTTTTAAATAAGTCACATCCGGGATAACAAGGTCTACACCAAACATGTCATCCTCCGGGAATGACAGACCGCAGTCCACAACAATAATACTGTCTTCGTACTCAAAGGCAGTTATGTTCATTCCAATCTGCTCTAATCCGCCTAATGGAATGATTTTCAATTTTGAATTTGCTTCTTTTTTCAAAATATTACCTCCATAAATTCTTTCTTTTCGCGCTCATTTCATTTGTCCGCAATTACATAAGTTCTCCTAGAATTCAATGTCTACATCTTCCATTAATTCTGCGAAAATTTTTGCAAGTGCTTCTAATTCTTTATCATCTTCCACCATTTCATAGATGGTATTGTGATCATCTTCATTCTGTGTTTCTTTTAAAATAAATGCATCCGAATCACCCTCTTCGTCTACTGTGACAAGAAGGTAATTGATTCCCCGTATGGTTGTCTGCTCTAATACATAAAATTCTGCTGACTCATTGGTATCCGGGTCTGTAAAATTTACTTTTTCCATATTTACTCCTGATTCTTTTCATTCTGCAGATAGTCAAGGTATCCCTGTAAAATAAAAGATGCCGCTATCTGGTCTACATACTCTTTGCGATTCTCTCTTCGGATTCCGGCTTCCATCATAAGATTATCCGCCGCAACAGTAGTAAGGCGTTCGTCCCACAGTTCTACTGTAAGTCCGGTACGCCTTTCTAACATTTCTTTAAATTCTAAGGTTTTTTCACAACGTTCGCCTTCACTGTTATTCATATTTTTCGGAAAGCCGAGAACAATTTTCTCCACGTTATATTCTTTGATTAATTCTTCAATACGTGCCAATGTCTGACGCAGCTTATTTTCTGATTTTCTGCGCACAATCTCAATTCCCTGCGCAGTAATAAGCAGTTCATCGCTAACGGCAACTCCAACGGTTTTAGAACCGAAGTCAAGACCGATTATTCGCATCAACTGCCTCCTACTTCCAGGAATTTGTATGGATATATTCCTTTAATATCTCTTCTACAAGTTCGTCACGTTCTACTTTCATAATCAGACTTCTTGCATTATTGTGACTGGTAATATAAGTCGGATCACCAGACATAATATATCCAACAATCTGATTGACCGGATTGTATCCTTTCTCGGATAATGCCTCGTATACAATCTTAAGTACGTCATGTACTCTGATTTCCGGTTCTTTTTCAACTCTAAAATATTGTGTGTTATTCATGTTCTGCATTTTTTCACGCCCTTATTTTGCTCTTTTGTTCTTCCTAATGAAAAAGCATCGCTAAATCTATTCTAATATAAAGTGCTGCAAAATTCAACCTTTATTCCAAATACACTTATCTTTGCCCGATTATTCTACTCTGCTTTTTCAATATTTTCCAGCCGGTATACATCCTCTGCAATCCGTCCGGCCACTACGCCTTTCACGAAAATATTCTCTTCCCCTTCTGCCTCCGGCACTGCTATCTTTACATATTCTTTGGTATATCCGGTAAAATATACATTTCCTGCAATTTCACCGGTTTCTTCTAATAATATTTCTTCCGGTCTGCCAACATAATACTCACGGAATTCTTCTGACATTTCCTGCGCCAGTGTTAAAAGCACCTTACTGCGTTCTGTCTTCACCTGTTCCGGCACCTGATCCGGCATCACTGCTGCCTTCGTACCCTTGCGCTTGGAATACTTGAAAATATGCATCTCATAAAAATGAATCCGCTCTAAAAATTCCTTCGTTGCCTCAAATTCTTCCTCTGTCTCTCCGGGAAATCCTACGATAACATCTGTGGTAATCGCCGGATGGGTAAAATATTTCCGAATCAGCTTGCAGCCTGCTTCATAAGTGGCTGTATCATATTTCCGGTTCATCCGTTTTAAGGTTGCATCGCATCCGCTCTGCAGGGACAGATGAAAATGCGGGCAGATTTTTTCTAATTTTGCCAGCTCTTTCACAAAATTCTCATCGATGATTCCAGGCTCTAAAGAACCCAGACGAATCCGGCGGATACCTTCTACCTTATGCACTTCCTGAATCAGATGTAAAAGATTATCTCCATGGTCTAATCCATAGGAACTTAAATGGATTCCGGTCAGTACCACTTCCTTACAGCCATTTGCTGCAAGTGTCTCCACTTCACGTACAACCTCTTCCGCCTTACGGCTTCGGATTCTTCCTCTCGCATATGGAATAATACAATATGTGCAGAACTGGTTACAACCATCCTGTACCTTTAAGAAAGCTCTGGTATGTTCTTCTGTCCGGCTGATAGACAACGCTTCATATGCTCTGCCTTTCTCATTAATGTCACAGACATTTTCTTTCCAGTCGTTATTTTTTTCATCTTCCTCATCTGCATGTTTCATCCGGTTCATGCAATTTTCGATAAGCTCCACCAGCTCATGTTTTTTATCATTTCCAATGATGATATCTACGGATAAATCCTTTGCCACTTCTTCCGATGCAGTCTGGACATAACAGCCGGCAGCTACGACAATACTGTCCGGATTTTCCTTCTTTGCTTTATGAATCATCTGGCGGGATTTCCGGTCTGCCATGTTGGTTACTGAACAGGTGTTAATCACATAGACATCTGCCTTTTCCGTAAAAGGAACAATCTCATATCCTGCCTGCTCCAGTAACTGCTGCATAGCCTCCGTCTCATATGCGTTCACCTTGCATCCCAAATTGTGCAATGCTGCTTTTTTCATTCGATTTTTTCCTCACTTCTAGTTGACTTTTGCCTCCAAAGAAGTTACTATTAAGAAAAAGTATTTATAGCAACCAAGGAGGTCTTACTATGAAAACAGTTCAAATTTCATTAAACTCAATCGATAAGGTGAAATCCTTCGTAAACGCAATCACACAGTTCGAATTTGATTTCGACTTAATCTCTGGAAGATACGTTATCGATGCTAAATCTATCATGGGTATCTTCAGCTTAGATTTATCCAAACCAATCGACTTAGCAATTCATGCAGAGTCTAATCTGGATGAGATTATGGAAGTATTAAAACCTTATCTTGTATAATTGAATTGATGTAAATGAATTGGGGGGATTGCGAAAGCAATCCCTTTTTTATTTGTGCACTACTCTGCTTCTACATGAATCACTTCTACCGTATCAATTGCAGTCTGCATCAGTTCATCTATCTTCTCTTCTAACTTTGTTTCAGATTTCTTGATGTATTCAATATTCGGTTTGGTAACCGGATGTTTTGCCACGAAAATGGTACAGCAGTCTTCAAACGGCTGGATAGATGTTTCATAGGTATCAATTTTTTCTGATACTTCTACGATTTCCTGCTTGTCAAATCCAATCAGCGGGCGGTATACCGGCATGGTACATACTTCGTTGGTTGCTGCTAATGACTGCATGGTCTGGCTTGCAACCTGTCCGATACTCTCTCCGGTAATCAGTCCTAAGCAGCGGTTTTCTTTTGCGAAATGCTCTGCCAGTTTCATCATATAACGACGCATGATAATGGTCAGCTCCTCATGCGGACATTTCTCATAAATATAAAGCTGGATATCGGTAAAATTCACTACATGAAGGTTGATTGGTCCACTGTATCTTGCTACCAGTTTTGCCAAGTCCACTACCTTCTGTTTTGCGCGCTCTGAAGTATATGGCGGCGCATGGAAATAAGTTGCATCCAGTGCCACTCCACGTTTTGCAATCATATAACCTGCTACCGGGCTGTCGATTCCACCGGATAATAATAACATTGCTTTTCCGTTAGAACCTACCGGCATTCCACCCGGTCCCGGAATTTCCTTGGAATAAATATTGATAAGGCTTCTGATTTCGATGCAGACCATAACCTCCGGATTATGCACATCTACTTTGCTCTCCGGGAATGCATCTAAGATTTTTCCACCCATTTCAGCATTGATTTCCATGGAATCCAGTGGATAATTCTTTCTTGCTCTTCTTGCATTTACTTTAAATGTAAAGTTCTTTTCCGGATATTCTTTTCCCAGATAATCTACTACTGTCTCTGCTAATTTGTCGAAGCCTTCATCTTCTACCTGAAGCAGCGGGCAGAATCCCACGATACCAAACACACGGCTTAATGCCTCTACTGTCTCATCGTAATCATAATCATCGGATACTACATTGACATAGATTCTTCCCTGCTCTTTGGTTACTTCAAATTCGCCCTCTGCAGTCTTTAATGCATGGCGGATCTGCTCCATTAGCATATTTTCAAAAATGTAACGGTTCTTTCCCTTTACTCCGATTTCTCCATATTTTACCAGAAATGATTTATACATATGATTTCCTTTCTCTTTTAATGTCTTGTATATTTCTTCAATACCGGAAGCAGTTCTCCCAGTACTTCTAATGCGTAATCAATCTCTTCTTCCGTTGTATGCACACTGAAGGAAAAACGCAGTGTGGAATCCAGAAGATTTTCTTTTAAATGAATGTTTCTAAGGGTCTTGCTTCCCTTCTGCTTGCCTGCATGATTATTCGAAGAACAGGCAGAACCGGAAGATACATAGATACCCCTGTCTTCCAGTGAATGTAATAATACTTCACTCCGGATTCCTTCAAAGCTGACGCTGACGATATGCGGTGCAGAATCCTCTCCGGTCTTTCCATTTACATGGGTTCCTTCCAGCTTTTCGATTCCGTCGATAAAACGCTGCTTTAATCCATAAAGATGTGCTCTCTTCTCGTCAAGATTCTCATAGATTTCTTCTGCCGCTTCCCCAAGACCTGCTATTGCCGGTACATTTTCCGTTCCGGAACGCATTCCCTTCTGCTGTCCACCGCCTAATATCAACGGCTTTAATTTCGTTTTTTCTTTCACCCAGAGAAATCCGCTTCCCTTCGGTCCGTGAATCTTATGTCCGCTGACGGAAAGCATGTCTATGCCAAGCTTCTTTGGATAGATATACATTTTTCCATAAGACTGGATTGCATCTACATGAATCAGTGTATTCGGATTCTTTTTCTTAATAAGCTCTGCGGCTTCGGCTACCGGTTCGATGGCTCCGATTTCATTATTTACCTGCATCATGGAAACAAGAATGGTCTGTTCCGTTACAGCTTCTTCTAACTCTTCCAGTGAAATAATTCCATTCTCATCTACGGAAAGATAAGTAATGTCAAAGCCCTGCTCCTTTAAGAATTCCATTGGATTCTCTACAGATGCATGTTCAATGGATGTGGTAATAATATGATTTCCCGCTCTGCGGTTTGCCATTGCTGCACCGATAATTGCAAGGTTATTTGACTCTGTTCCACCGGATGTAAATATGATTTCTTTTTCTGATACTCTTAATGTTTTTGCTATTTTCTTCTTTGCAGTCTCAACAAATCGTTCTGCCTCAATTCCTTTCATATGAAGGGAAGATGGATTGCCATAATCCTTCGTCAGAAGGTCTACCATCACCTGACACGCCCGGTCACTGCAGCGGGTGGTCGCAGAATTATCAAGATATGCTTCCATATTTTTCTACACTTTCTTACTGTATTTTTCTTTCTATGCGGCTCTCTAACTGCAGCATCAGCATAGACATCATGCAGATGCCTGCTGTATCTGTCCGAAGGATTCTTCTTCCTAAAGAAATAGACTGCATGGTTTCTCTTGCCTTTGCAATCTCTTCCTCTGCAAATCCGCCTTCCGGTCCTATCATGATGCTGATACTCTTCCCCGGTTCGATTTGCTCTAATACTGTCCTGGTTCCTTCCATGCCACTTTCATTTTCATAAGGCACTAAGCGGATGTCACAATTATCTGCCAGCTTTAAGGCTTCCTGAAAAGAAACCACTTCGTGAATCTTTGGAATGATACTGCGCTTTGACTGTTTTGCTGCAGTCTCTGCCTGTGCCTGCCATTTCTGTACCCGCTGTGCGGCCTTTTTTCCATCCAGCTTTACCACACAGTATTTCATGGCTACCGGAATGATTTCATAGACACCAAGCTCTACTGCTTTTTCAATCACTGTCTCCATCCGATCTCCCTTTGGCAGTGCCTGAAAAAGATAAATTTTAGACGGAAGCTCGGTTCCTTCTTCATCCACAGATACAATATCTGCCTGCACGAAATTTTCTCCGGTTTCTGCAATTTTACAAAAATAATTGCCACCTTCCCGGTCACTGACGCGAATCGTCTCTCCGATTTTCATACGCAGTACATTCCGAATATGATTTACATCGCTTCCGGTTATGGTAACATATTCTTTGCCCACCTGGCTTTTTTCAACAAAAAACTGATGCATCTATTTTACCTCTAATTTTTCCGTGCGGTTACATTGACCCATTCGCCCTGATGGTTGACTTCTAAGATTTCAAAACCTGCCTGTTTCAAAGCTTCTTTTACTTCGTTTTCTTTAAAATCAATAATTCCAGAAGTAATAAGAACGCCCTGCTCTTTCGCACACTGATAAAGTGCCGGTGCCATCGGAATAATAATATCAGCTAAGATATTTGCTACTACCAGATCATATCCTGTGCCAATCTTATCCTGAAATGCCTTATCATCAATCAGATTTCCTACATAAAATTCGCCTAAATCTTCTACCAGATGATTGACTGCCATATTTTCATGGGTTGATGTAATACAATCTCCATCTACATCTGTTCCAACCACACTGCCTGCACCAAGCTTTAATGCCGCAATGGATAAGATTCCGCTGCCGCATCCTACATCCAGGACACGTTCGCCTTCTTTTAAATATTTACGAATCTGGCGGATGCAAAGCTGTGTTGTCTCATGCTTTCCTGTTCCAAAGGAAATACCTGGGTCAATCTCGATTAAGAATTTATTTTTATCTTCTTCCTTTAATGGTTCCCAGGTTGGTTTGATTAAAATATCATCGATATAAAAAGAGGAAAAAAACTGCTTCCAGTTATTAATCCAGTCGATATCCTCGGTCTGGCTGGAGGTAATATCTCCGCTTCCGATTTCTACCATGCTTCTTAACTGCTCCAAGCCAATCCGTACTGCCTTTAAAGTCTCGGTATGGTCTTCCCCTGCCTCTAAATAAAAGCTGACTTTGCTCTTTCCTTCATCCGGTGGAAGCTCCGGTGGAAAATCAATAAACATTTCCCCTGTTTCTTCTTTGGTCAATGGCACATTGTCTTCGATTTCAATTCCTTCAATACCATTTTCAGATAACATCATGCTGATAAAATCCTCAGCTTCTGTTGTTGTATCTATTGTATATTTATCCCATTTCATAGTTTCTGCTCCTGTTCTTATCTTAACCTTCTATTATAAAAAGCAAACATTTTAATCTTAACATAGCTTTTTGTTTTTCGCAACTGTAAGGGAATCAACCGTACCCCAACTAAACCTTCCACCTGCAGCTTCTTATGAATGCCCGGCAACGCAAAAATCAACGGAACATATCTTTATGCCCGTTGATTTTCCTGTTTTATCTGTATTTTATTATAATCTCACGTTTATTATTTTACTTCCAGTTTCTGCATCAGTACCTGATACTCCCGGTTGATTTCCTGAATCGTACCGGTGTCTCCGTTGAGATTATCCGGATGGTAAATCTTAATCAGGTCTTTATAACGTTTCCGCAATGATTTTTCATTACCCACGCCCATAAAGAACATTTCTCCCTTCACCACATTGGATGATTGTGTTCTGTTCTCATGTTCAAATTCATGTACTCTGCTATAAAAGTCTCTCTGACGCTCCACCTTCTGCTTCTCGGCAGCAAGCTTCTGAAGCTCACTTTCTAATATTTTCCATTTCATATCAAAAAGATGCTGTTCCCGCTTCATCCGCTCCTGTTCAAGATTTTTCTCCATCTCGAATTTCCGCTTCTGGCGTTCTAACTCCCGCTGATGGCGTTCCATCTCGCGTTTGGAATTTTCCAGTTCTCTTCTTGTATGTTCCAGTTCCACAGTCTGCTGAAAACACCACTTATCAAACTGTGCTGCATCCTTCTTAATCACAGCGCTGTTATGCTGCTTCATAAATCTCTCTCCTTGTCTCATAAACGAGTGCCTAAGTCAACATATGGTTACAAAAAACTTATGAATCAGGAACAGTATACAATATGTTGTCACAAAATGCAACAACGAGAAACTCACTTTTGCAGGTTTCCCGAGTTATCACAGTACTCAAAAAAGCTGCCTCCATTTTTCAGGAAACAGCTTTGTCATGTTTATAAATCATCAAAGGACTCTTTGATTTT
>JBNMJI010000069.1:0-8443 GCA_050873725.1 Roseburia sp. | reverse complement strand
GAGTTTATCCGTACGACACATTCGATTGCAGATGCAGCCGCACTTGCAATCTATACGCCGGCAGGAATCATCGTACATACCGGCGATTTCAAGGTGGATTACACACCGGTATTCGGAGATGCCATTGATTTACAGAGATTCGGCGAAATCGGAAAAAAAGGTGTACTGGCGTTAATGCGCGACAGTACCAACGCAGAGCGTCCGGGCTTTACCATGTCTGAGCGTACCGTAGGAAAGACCTTTGATAATATTTTTGCAGACCATAAGAGTACACGAATTATTATTGCAACCTTTGCATCCAATGTAGACCGTGTACAGCAGATTATAAATTCTGCCAATAAGTATGGCAGAAAAGTAGTGATTGAAGGACGAAGCATGGTAAATATCATTAATATTGCGTCAGAGCTGGGATATCTTACCATCCCGGATCAGACCTTAATTGATATTGAACAGCTGAAGAATTATCCGGATGAGCAGACGGTTATTATTACAACAGGAAGCCAGGGAGAGTCCATGGCAGCATTATCCCGTATGGCATCCGGCATGCATCGTAAGATAAACATTAAGCCAAAGGATACTATCATCTTTAGCTCTAACCCGATTCCGGGAAATGAAAAAGCGGTGTCCGGTGTCATTAATGAATTGACCATGAAGGGTGCAGAAGTTATTTTTCAGGATGTTCACGTTTCCGGTCATGCATGCCAGGAGGATATCAAACTGATTTACTCACTGGTAAAACCGAAATATGCAATTCCTGTTCATGGAGAATACCGTCATCTGGTTGCCCAGGCTAAGATTGCAGAAGAACTTGGCATTGATAAAGACAATATTTTCCTCTTATCATCCGGTGATGTATTAGAACTGGATGAGGAAAGCGCAGCAGTTACCGGACATGTACAGGTAGGCGATGTCATGGTAGACGGACTTGGTGTCGGCGACGTAGGAAATATCGTATTGCGTGACAGACAGCATCTGGCAGAAGAAGGAATCATTATTGTTGTAATGACATTGGAAAGTGGCTCCGGAATGGTGCTGGCAGGACCGGATATCGTGTCCAGAGGATTTGTCTATGTACGTGGGGCAGAAAGCCTGATGGAGGAAGCCCGCCATGTATTAGAGGGAACCATGGAACACTGCATGGATAAGAATATTACAGACTGGAGCAAGATTAAGACAGAAATCAAAGATGCATTAGGCGATTTTGTCTGGAAAGAGACAAAGCGAAGACCAATGATTATTCCAATTATTATGGAAGTATAATGTGGGTGGATGAACATGAGCGTAGTAGAAGATAAGGTAACAGAACTTGTAAATGCAATTCAGGATACCAATGAATATAAGCGTTATCAGGAAGCGAAGAATAAGCTGCATGAGAACCCGGAATTAGAGCAGATTGTGTTTGCATTCCGCCAGAAGAACTATCAGATACAGAACAGTAAAGATGTGGATCTGTTCTGGGAAGTAGACCAGCTGGAGCGGGAAAATGTGGATATCCGCAAAAATCCGGTTGCAGAAGAATTTATGACAGCAGAGCTTGCATTCTGCCGTCTGTTACAGAAGATTAATTTCCGGCTGATTGACAGTCTGGATTTTGAAGTAGGTTTTGTCAACGAAAGATAATGGAGAGGTCATGCGATGAGTGCCAGTAAGATTGTAATGAAAATTGTCCGAATCAGTTTTTCCATCCTTGTAGTGGTACTGGTAATTTTTGTACTTTTTAAGGCAGGAAGTTATGCATATGATTTCGGATATCGTGTATACACAGAGCAGCCGGTGTCATCCGGTGATGGAAAAGATGTTGTAGTTCAGGTGGAGTCCGGAATGTCCGGCAGTGACATAGGCAGTATGTTAGAGGATAAAGGACTGATCCGGGATGGCAAGCTTTTTGCAGTGCAGTTAAAGCTTTCTGCGTATTCTAAAAAAATCAAACCGGGAGTATATACGTTGAATACTTCCATGACAGCAAAAGAAATGATGGAAGTCATGTCACCGGTTCCGGAAAAAGATACAGAGGGTACAACGTGATAGTAGAGGAACGATTAGTAACTTATATCAATTCCTTAGACAGTGGAAACACACCACTTTTAGAGGAAATTGAGGCAGAGGCAAAGAAGGATTATGTGCCGATTATCCGTAAGGAAATGCAGAGTTTTTTAAAATCCATGCTGGCATTGAAACGGCCGGAGCGGATTTTGGAAGTGGGAACTGCAGTAGGATTTTCTGCACTTCTGATGGAAGAATATAATCCGGTGCCATGCCAGATTACAACCATAGAAAATTACGAGAAAAGAATTCCCATTGCACAGGCAAATTTCAAACGTGCCGGAAAAGAAAAAGAAATCACACTGATTCCGGGAGATGCCACAGAGGTGTTAAAGACGTTAGAAGAGCCTTATGATTTTCTTTTTATGGATGCGGCAAAGGGACAGTATATCAATTTCCTGCCGGATATTCTTCGGCTGATGAAGCCTGGTGCATTACTGGTATCTGACAATGTGCTGCAGGAGGGAGATATTATCGAATCCCATTATGCAGTAACCAGAAGAAACCGGACCATTCATAAGAGAATGCGGGAATATCTTTATGAACTGACGCACAATGACAGTCTTACCACATCGGTGCTTCCGATTGGAGACGGTGTTACCATTAGTATTAAGAAATAGACGATACAGATTGAAATATTAGGAGAAATAAATCAATGAGACCGGTAGAATTACTGATTCCAGCCAGCAGTCTGGAAGTATTAAAAATTGCAGTTATTTATGGAGCGGATGCCGTATATATCGGCGGAGAAGTATTCGGACTTCGTGCGAAAGCAAAAAACTTTTCCATGGAGGATATGGCAGAGGGAATCCAGTTTGCCCATGAGCATGGCGTAAAAGTTTATGTAACAGCAAACATACTGGCTCATAATGGAGACTTGGAAGGCGTAAGAGAGTACTTTACCCAGTTAAAGGAAATTAAGCCGGATGCTCTGATTATTTCTGACCCAGGTATCTATACCATTGCCAAAGAAATCTGCCCGGAAATCGAGCGTCATATCAGTACGCAGGCCAATAATACCAACTACGGAACGTATCAGTTCTGGTGGAACCAGGGCGCAAAGCGTGTGGTAACAGCAAGAGAGCTTTCTTTAAAGGAGATTGCAGAGATTCGGAAAAATATTCCGGATGAAATGGAAATCGAGACCTTTGTGCATGGAGCAATGTGTATTTCTTATTCCGGAAGATGTCTTTTAAGTAATTATTTTACCGGAAGAGATGCGAATCAGGGAGCCTGTACCCATCCATGCCGCTGGAAATATGCAGTTGTAGAAGAAAAACGTCCGGGAGAGTATCTGCCGGTTTATGAAAATGAACGTGGTACCTATATTTTTAACTCCAAGGATTTGTGCATGATTGAGCACATTCCGGAACTGATTGAAGCAGGTATTGATTCCTTTAAGATAGAAGGACGTATGAAGACTGCTCTTTACGTGGCTACTGTAGCACGTACTTACCGGAAGGCCATTGATGATTATCTTAGCTCACCGGAGAAATATAAGGAGAATATGGACTGGTATTTAGAGCAGATTTCCAACTGCACCTATCGTCAGTTTACTACCGGATTCTTCTTTGGAAAGCCTTCGGAAGAGAGCCAGATTTATGATAATAACACTTATATCAAAGAATATACCTACCTTGGAATTGTAGGAAACTGCAACGAAGAGGGATTATATCGGATAGAACAGAGAAATAAATTCTCCGTAGGAGAACAGATTGAAGTCATGAAACCGGATGGAAGAAATATTCTGGTTACCGTAAAACGGATTGTGGACGAAGATGGAAATGAAATGGAATCAGCACCACATCCCAAACAGGTGCTTTACATTGATTTAGGACAGGAACTGGAGATGTATGATATTTTACGCAGACAGGAGGAATGACCTATGGAAGAAAAGTATGTTGTTTATGTCGGAACGTATACCCATGAGAACAGTGTAGGAATCCATTTATACGATTTGGATGCAAAGAGCGGAGAAATGAAGGAACGGAAAGTGGTTCCAATCAATAATCCTTCCGATTTGCTGGTATCGAAAGATGGCAGATTCTTATATTCCATCGCAGATGAAGGTGTGGAAGCATTTCACATTCTGCCGGACGGAGACCTTGAGCCAATGAACAAGCAGTGGATTGGCGGTATGCGTGGCTGTTATGTGGAAGTGGACAGTAAGAACCGTTACCTTTTCGTAGGCGGTCATCATGATGGCAGAGTGACCATGATGAAGTTAGAAAAAGACGGCAGCATCGGAGAAATTGCAGATGGTATTTTCCATAAGGGAATGGGAAGAACCATTGCAGAGCGAAGCTCCAAGCCACATGTAGACTGCGTGAAGCTGACACCGGACGAGAAGTTCTTATGTGCAGTGGATAATGGATTAGATCATGTGAAGATTTACCGGATTGACTATGAGAAGGGCAAGATGAAGCTTGCGGATATCATCCGTTGTCCGCTGGAATCTGCACCGCATATGATACGCTTCAGCCGTGATGGAAGATTTGCTTATATTCTCTATGAACTGTTGAATCAGATAGAGGTATTTTCCTATACATTGGAAAATGACCAGCCGCATTTCGAGAAGGTTCAGACGATTACAACGACCACACCGAAGGAAGCTGATGTCTGTGCTGCATCCGGTCTGGAAGTGACAATGGATGGCAAATATTTATTCTGCAGTAATGCAGGTGCAAACTCCGTATCGATTTATGAAATTGACAAAGAGAGCGGATGCCTTACCATGATGTGTAATTCAAAAATCAGTGGTGATTATCCGAAGATGATTGGTATCTGCCCGGACAGAATGCATTTTATGAGTCTTAATAATGAGACCAATGAGATTACCATGTTTAAGGTAGATTATGAGAAGAAGTACATTCTGATGGAAGAAAAGCCGATTCCGGTAGATAAACCGAATTGTATTTATATCCATAAACTCGGTTAAAAGGAAACTATAAACTATGGAGGACTCGTTTTCTCCGGTATTTTTCCTTAGATTTATGTAAAAAAGATGTCGTTTGTTAAAAAAATAACAGATGACATCTTTCTTTTTTGAAAAAACTATGATAGAATAGCACGGTTGAAGTCTACCGGTCCGGAGGCTATCAATGGAAGTGCTTAGCCGCAAAGCCTTAAAATGCGGAGAAAAAAGAAAATAGAAAAAAGAAAATTTAAGAAAAGAGGAAGAGACTATGAGTGAAAAAAACGTAGCTTTTACCAGGGACAGAAGTATCCCAAAATCTTATGAGCTGGTTCTGACAGCTTTATTTACCGCCATTATTGTCGTAATGGCATTTACCCCGTTAGGATTTATTCCTTTAGTAGTAATTAATGCAACGATTATCCATATACCGGTTATTTTAGGTGCAATTTTCTGCGGACCGAAAAAAGGTGCCTTTTTAGGATTTGTATTTGGATTAACCAGTTTTATTAAAAATACATTGATGCCGACTTCCATGTCTGCGTTTGTATTTTCACCGGTACTGGCAAGCAGTATCGATGGCGCAGCAGGAGTAGTAAAGAGTACCATTATCTGTTTTGTGCCACGAATTTTAGTTGGTATTATTCCATATTTCGTATATCGTGGAATTGTAAAATTGACTACATCCAGCCATGCAAAGGCTGCAAAGGTAATCAGTAATCTTGTAATCAGTGCACTTTTACTGGTAGGCATCCATGCATTTTTTGCAAAAATGCTGACAACAGATTCCAAAGAAATGATTGGCTGGATAGCAGGAGCAGCTGCAGCAGTGATCTATTTTACGGTAGTAGAACTGACCGGAAGAAAGAAGGATGGAAGATTCTTAGGTTATGTCTATGCCGGAGTAACCGGAGCATTGACCAATACACTTCTTGTAATGCCGATGATTTATATTTTCTATAAAGAGGCATATGCCAATGCATTGAGCATTGAGCCGGGCGCAGTTATGGGCGTAATTCTTGGTGTTATCAGCTTTAATGGAATTATAGAAGCAATTGTAGCAGCCGTTCTGGTAGCCGCAATTGGAATGGTATTGAATAAAGTACACAGGAGGTAATTCATATGTTAAAGGGCAGGAATATATTACTGGCAGTGACAGGCAGCATTGCAGCATATAAGGCGGCTTCACTTGCCAGTATGCTGGTAAAGCAGCATGCGGATGTTCATGTGATTATGACGAAAAATGCAGAGCAGTTTATATCACCGGTTACCTTTGAGACGCTGACCGGAAATAAGGTGATTGACGATACCTTTGACCGTAACAGCGGATATCATGTAGCGCATATTGCCATGGCACAGGAAGCAGATGTGGTGATGATTGCTCCGGCATCTGCTAATGTCATTGCAAAGCTGGCACATGGAATTGCAGATGATATGCTGACATCGACCATGTTAGCCTGTGAGGCTCCGATATATCTTGCCCCGGCAATGAATACACATATGTTTGATAATCCGGCAACACAGGATAATCTTAAGAAGCTAAGAGACTATGGTTATCATATCATTGAGCCATCCTCAGGCTATCTTGCCTGTGGCGATACCGGAAAAGGAAAACTTCCGGAACCGGAAGAACTGTTAGAATATATTCTGCAGGAAGCTGCCTGTGAGAAGGACCTGGCAGGAAAGAAGGTTCTCATCACAGCAGGAGCCACCCAGGAAGCAATTGACCCGGTACGTTATGTGACCAATCATTCTACCGGGAAAATGGGATATGCCCTGGCAAAGAATGCGGCAAGAAGAGGGGCAGAGGTAACACTGGTCACCGGACCGACCAGCCTTGAAAAGCCGTTCTTTGTAAATACAATTCCGGTTGTTACGGCAGAAGATATGTATCAGGCTGTCACAGATACGTTTGCAGAACAGGACATTGTAGTCATGGCTGCAGCAGTGGCAGATTACCGCCCAAAGACCGTTGCGGATGAGAAAATAAAAAAAGCCGATGGCGGACTGGCACTGGAAATGGAACGGACGAAAGATATTTTAGGAACAATTTCTGCACAGAAGGAAAAACAGTTCTTATGCGGATTTTCCATGGAGACACAGCATCTGAAAGAAAATTCCAAAGCCAAGTGAGAAAAGAAAAAGCTTGATATGATTGTTGCCAATAATCTGAAAGTCAAAGGAGCCGGATTTGGTACCGATACTAATGTGGTAACTCTGATTACGGCGGCAGAAGAAAAAGAGCTGCCGATTATGTCAAAGGATGAAGTGGCAGCAGCTATCTTTGATGAGATTCTAAGTAAAATGCAGGCATAATAAAATAATCCCTGTCAGCGGGCAGGTCACCTGATCGTGTGACTTGTAACTGACAGGGATTTTGCTATTTCTGGTAGAAGTCTTTGATGCCATCCATCCGGGCATTCATATCGGAGAGCATGGCATCTAAAATAGTAATTGCAGCCATGGATTCGACAACCACAACAGCTCTTGGAACGATAATCGGATCGTGACGTCCCTTGATATTAATTTCGATTTCCTCACCGTTTTTATTTACTGTCTTCTGAGTGGAAGCAACGGAAGGAGTTGGCTTAATGGCAGCACGGAATACAATTGGTGAGCCATCGCTCATGCCGCCTAAGATACCGCCGGCATGGTTGGTTTCTTTTGTGACAGAGCCGTTTTCATCCGTTACAAAGGCATCGTTGTTGGTAAGTCCGGTAGCAGCAGCAACTGCAAATCCATCACCGATTTCAAAGCCTTTTACTGCGCCAATGGAGAAAATCGCTTTAGCTAAATTTGCATCGATTTTCTCAAATACCGGGTCACCGATTCCGGCAGGAACACCGGTAATAACACATTCGATAATACCACCGGCAGAATTCTGCATAGCTTTGCATTCTTCCAGATAAGAAGCAGCTTTCACAGCGGCATCTGCATCCGGCATATAAAACGGATTCTTAGTAATTTCTGTGGCATCAAATCTGGTTTCATCAATGGTAACTGGACCGATGCTCTTACTGTAGGTGAGAATCTCAATGCCAAGTTCTTTTAAAATCTTTGCGGCAACCGCACCGGCAGCCACACGTCCGATGGTCTCACGGCCGGAAGAACGTCCGCCACCACGGTAATCCCGGAAACCGTATTTGGCATCAAAGGTAAAGTCAGCGTGTCCCGGACGATAGTAGGAAGCAATCTCACTGTAGTCTTTGGAGTGTTGGTTTTCATTTACCACAATCAGTGAGATTGGAGTTCCGGTGGTTCTGCCTTCAAAGACACCGGAAAGAATATGTACTGCATCATCCTCTTTTCGTGGGGTAGAGAAAGCAGATTGTCCCGGTTTACGCCGGTTTAAATAAGTTTGTATATCTTCTTCACAAAGGGAAAGTCCGGCAGGACAGCCGTCGATTACGACACCGATTCCTGTTCCGTGTGATTCTCCCCAGGTTGTAATTTTAAAGTTAGTTCCAATAGTTGAGCCTGCCATAG
>JBNMJI010000068.1:0-8487 GCA_050873725.1 Roseburia sp. | reverse complement strand
TGAGTCTTTTGCAGATTTAAGTGTAATCGCGCACAATGGATTTGAGACAACAGAAGAAGTAACACCATTTTTTGATTCCATGGATACCAACGTGATCAAAGGATATGCGCTTTCTTCTGTATTTGGAGCAAAAACACCGGATTCGGAATGGGAGTATCTGACCGGAAATTCCATGGCATTTCTGCCAAGTGGTTCCGTCCCTTATCAGCAGTATATGTCGAAGAAACCTTATTCACTGGTAAGCACGTTAAAGGAGAGGGGATATTCCTGTATTTCCATGCATCCTTATTATGCATCCGGCTGGAGCAGAAGCAAGGTATATCCTTTACTGGGATTTGAAAAGAGTCTTTTTATTGATGATTTTGACCAGACCAATATTATGCGGGAATATATCACAGACCAGGAATTATATAATAAAATTATTGCACAGTATGAAGCAAAGACAAGTGATGAGAAATTATTTATTCTGGGTGTTACCATGCAGAATCATGGCGGTTATGCAGATTACTATGATAATTTCCATAATACAGTAAATCTGAAAAACTATTACTACAGTGATGTCAACCAGTATTTAAGCCTTATTCATGAAAGTGATAAAGCACTGGAAAATCTGATTACTTATTTTCAGAATGTAGATGATAAAGTGGAGATTGTATTCTTTGGAGACCATCAGCCAAGCCTTAACAATAATTTCTATCAGGAGATGAATGGAAAAGGTTTATCCGGGCTTACTTTAGATGAACTTCAGGAATTATTTACGGTACCATTCTTTGTCTGGACGAATTATGAGACAGAGAGCAAAGAAGTAGAACTGACCAGCCTTAATTATTTATCCACGATGACATTGCAGCAGGCAGGCATTGAACTGCCGGCATATAACCAGTTCTTGGCGGATTTACAGGAAGAGATACCGGCAATGAATTCCAGGGCTTTTTATTCGAAGAGCCAGGGTGAATTCCTGCATTATTCGGAGGCGCAGGGAGAAGATGCGGATCTTTTGAATCAGTATAATATCCTGCAATATAACAACATGTTTGCCAAGGAAAAAGACAAGGATAAAAATCTTTTCCCGTATTATGAATCAACAGATTAAGAACTGCAGCCAGAAGCAGCAGCGAAAGAATTCGAAAAAAAGTGGTTGACAAATAATACCATTTGTGTAAAAATGAAAAAACATCAGGGCAGACCTGAAAAAAACGAAAGGAGTAGAAATCATGAAGAACTATTTAAATGTGCAGAACGTAACTATGAATATGAGTGTATACTCCTGGAGAGGTGCAGTAGAAGCTGGCTATAGAATCATATAGACAGATTTTATTGTAGTTCAATTGATATTGCATTGTATGTGAACCCGGGAGCGGAAGCTTCCGGTTTTTTTACTTTACAGGAAATTGCTTTCCTGTAAAGTAGAAAACGCTCCGCGAGGATGCGTATTTCTTGTAGTTGGTTGTAATATCAATCCAGGAGAGTGGAAATGTTTGAGGAGGATGAAAATGATTCAGGTAAATCATGTAACAAAAGAATTTGTATCGGCAAAGAAGTACCCGGGCTTAAAGGGAGCCATTAAGGGACTTTTTTCCAGAGAGAAAACACATAAATTAGCAGTAGACGATATTTCCTTTGAAATTGCAGAGGGCGAGATTGTGGGATATATCGGAAGCAATGGTGCGGGAAAATCCACCACTATTAAGATGATGACGGGAATCCTGACGCCAAGCAGCGGAAGCTGTATCGTAAATGGCGTAAATCCATGTAAGAACCGCAAGAAAAATGCCAAGAATATCGGCGTGGTCTTTGGACAGAGAACCCAGTTGTGGTGGGATCTGCCGCTGAGTGAATCTTTTACGATTTTAAAAGAAATCTATGATGTCACGGACGAAGATTATAAAGAGCGGATGGAGTTTTTAAACCGGGTGTTAGGTCTGAAAGAATTTTTCAGCCAGCCGGTGCGGAATCTTTCTTTGGGACAGAGAATGCGCGCGGATTTGGGAGCAGCACTTTTACATAATCCAAAGGTTTTGTATTTGGATGAACCGACCATCGGATTAGACCTTGTGGTAAAGGATAATATCCGTGCGGCAATCAAAGAGATTAACGAAAAGTATAAGACTACGGTAGTGCTGACAACCCATGACATCGGAGATATTGAGGAGCTATGCAGCAGAATCCTGATTATTGACGGCGGTAAGCTGATTTATGACGGAACACTTGCAGCGTTGAAGGAGACCTACGGCACTATGCGTAAAGTCACCATGGAAGTAAAGGATGTTGCAAAAGCTGCCACAATTCCGCTTAATGAGCTGTTATCGGTAGCAAAAGATGCCTACAGCATTGAAAAAGATATGGAGAATAACAGCGTTACGGTATCCTTTGACAAGAATCAGATGCATGTATCCGATGTGATTGAACACATGATGAAATATGTGGAAGTGCGGGATATCAAGATACAGGAGACGGAACTTAAGGACATCGTAAAAGAGATTTACAACCACGGTGTTGCGTAAAACAGAAGGAGGAGTTGGATTTCATGAAGAAGAAATGGAAAGTATACCTGCCTTTCGTGGAAAATGAATGCAAGCGGAACTTAGCATACAAGGGAAGCTTTTATTTGTTCATCCTTTGCAGCGTATTCAGTTCTTTTATTGCCTATTATCTTTGGATGGCAATTTACGGAAATTCTGCAAATGGCGTATTGGGCGGACTGACACGAAATGAAATGATTGTATATGTCTTTATGACCTATATTACCGGAAACATGATAAATATTGATATTTCAGAAGAAATTTCAGATAACGTAATGGAAGGCTCTGTGGCAATGACATTGATTAAACCAATCGATTACCGGATGAGCCTGATTGCCAAAGCCTTTGGTACCATGCTCTATCGTTTCTTAGCACCGTCCGTATTTGTATGGATTGGACTGGAAATCTATAAGGCAAAGGTGCTTGGAATGGGCGTCACACCCATTGGAAATATGCTTTTATTTCTGGTCAGTGTGGCAATGAGTTTTTTGATTTATGTATTATTTGATTTCTGTTTTGGAATGTTTGCATTTGTAACAACCTATATGTTTGGGCTTGCCATGGCAAAGGGAGCGCTGATGAGTTTCTTAAGCGGACAGTTGATTCCAATCAGCTTTTTCCCGGAGGCGGCACAGCGGATTTTCGACTTCCTGCCGTTTTCCTCGATGATTTATACCCCGGTTATGGTATATCTTGGAAAATACAGCGGCATGGAGCTTGGCATAGTGCTGCTTCGGCAGTTGGTGTGGGTGGTACTGCTGTATGCAGCAGGCTCACTGCTTTGGAAGAAAATTACCAGACGGCTGGTTGTATTGGGAGGTTAATGTATGAAGACGTTAAAACGATACGGAAGATTATACCGTGTGTTTATTGCACAGTTTTTTAAGACACTGGTGCAGTCGAAGGCAGATTTTTTGATTGGCCTGTTTGGATTCTTCTTTACACAGGCAGCAGGAATTGCGTTTTTATATCTGGTATTCCAGCAGATTCCGGTGCTGGCAGACTGGACACTGCCACAGTTGATTTTTATTTATGGATTTGCACAGATTCCCCGTGGCATCGACCATTTATTTACCGATAATATCTGGCTGGTAGCATGGCGGCTGGTGGTAAATGGCAAGTTTGACCGCTATATGCTCCGGCCGATGAATTTATTTTTACAGGTTATTTTTGAAAAATTGCAGCCCGATGCATTGGGTGAATTGCTGGTGGGTACGGTGCTTTTGATTTTATCTTTAACAAAAGGAATTGTGATTGTCGATGCGATGCATATTGTGCTTTTTATCGTATCAGCCATTGCAGGAGCCGTGATTTATACGGCAGTAAAATTATTGTTTGCATCTCTGGCATTCTGGATGAAGGTCAGCGGACCGGTGCTTTATACGGCATACCAGCTTGCGGATTTTGCAAAATATCCCACCGAGATTTATGCAAAGGGAATCCGTTTTGTGATTACCTGGGTAATTCCATTTGCCTTTGTGGCATATCTGCCGGCAAGCTATTTCTTAAAACCGGGAGTCAGCCCCCTTGCCACCATTGGTGTGGAGTGCGTGATTGCAGTAGTATTATTTGCATTTGCATATTTGATATTTACCCTTGGAACGAAAAATTACGAAAGTGCCGGCAATTAAAAGGAATTGCCTGTTTCCTGCCGGTGCGGTTGAATTGTGTTGCCGGATAGCGTACAATGGTGGGAAAGTATACCTGAGTGAAAAGTATAGCTGGTGGAAAAGTATAGCCCAGCGAAAAATATAGCTGAGCGAAAATATAAGAAAAAGGAAAGGCGGAGAGAAGATGTACCGGATTTATCTTGTGGAAGATGATGCAATTATAGCCAGAAGTATTAAGAAGCATTTAGAAAACTGGGAATATGAAGTGCAGTGCACGAAAGATTTTTCGGCAGTTACAAAAGAATTTGCGGAGTTTGCACCACAACTGGTACTGATGGACATCGGTCTGCCTTTTTACAATGGCTATTACTGGTGCAGCGAAATCCGCAAAATTTCCAAGGTGCCGATTATCTTTCTCTCTTCGGCTGCGGACAATATGAATATTGTCATGGCAGTGAATATGGGAGCGGATGATTTTATTGCAAAGCCTTTTGACCTAAGTGTCCTAACGGTAAAGGTACAGGCGATGCTGCGGCGCACCTATGATTTTACGGAGACAGGAGAAATGCTGACCTATCACGGAGTGATGCTTCAGGTGGCGGAAGCGACACTTACCTATCAGGATAAGAAAGTGGAGCTTACTAAGAATGAACTGCGGATTCTAAAGACACTGATGGAAAATAAGGAAAAGGTAGTCTCAAGAGATACACTGATGACAAAACTCTGGGAAAGTGACTGCTTCGTGGATGAAAATACACTTTCCGTAAATGTGAACCGCCTTAGGAAGAAGCTTGCGGATGCAGGCCTGGAGGATTTTATTCTTACGAAGAAGGGAATCGGGTATCGGCTGAAATGAGATTTGTCAAAAATTATCTGAAAGAAAATCTGAAATGGCTGTTGTTAGTGCTTGCCTGCTTTGGAATCCTGTGCTTTGTAATCGGATTCGAGCAGGTGCCACTGGCACAATGGGGATATGCGGCATTTTTGTGCTTCTTCCTGTTTTTACTGGTAGTAATAATAGACTTTACAAGGCGTTATCTGCATCATAAGAAGTTAGAAAAGCAGACTTCTGAAATTGCAGTGACAATGGATAAGCTGTCATTGCCGCAGGGACAGATGGAAACGGATTATCAGGAAATGCTTCGCTCTTTATATATCACACTGCAGCAGCAGATTAATGAGCTGGAAAACGGGCAGGTGGAGCAGGCAGAATATTTTACCATGTGGGTGCATCAGATTAAGACACCGATTGCGGCACTGCGCCTGCTACTGGCAGAGGAAGAGGATGAGCGAAGCCAGGAAATGTGGGAAAAGCTTTTTTCCATTGAGCAGTATGTGGAAATGGCATTGCAGTTTTCCAGACTGTCCGCGAAAAGTACGGATTTTGTAATTGGTGAAGTTTCGTTGGATAAAGTAGTGCGGGAGGCAATCCATAAGTATGCCAGACTGTTTGTGCGAAAGAAAATCAAGCTGGAATTAAGTTTCATTGACACGCAGATACTGACTGATGAAAAATGGCTGGAATTTGTAATAGAACAGATTTTATCCAATGCCATTAAATATACTGCGGGTGGAACGATTTCCATTTACCAGAAGGTAACAGTGGCAGAAGGGGAGAAAACGGTAAAAGAACTTATCATCGAAGATACCGGAATTGGAATTGCGCCGGAGGATCTGCCAAGGATTTTTGAAAAGGGCTATACCGGTTATAATGGCCATGCAGATAAGCGCTCCACTGGGATCGGGCTGTATCTCTGTCGGAAAATCATGCGGAAATTATCTGGTGATATCACAATTGAGTCAGAGATTGGAAAGGGAACGAAGGTGCACCTTACGATTTGAAACATATGAATAAGACATTTAATAATTGACAATACAGCATTGCTGTACTAAACTATAAGCATAGTATAATAATGTTGTGGGAGAAACCATATGGATAAAATAGTAATGGAGAACGAACAACAGGAAACAGAATCACAACGGTTGGGAAGAATGATAAAATATCTGCGTTTGAGTACGGGGATGAAACGGCAAGATTTTGCAAATTATTTACATATTCCACTGGGTACATTAAGAGATTGGGAACAGGGAAAACGTAAGATGCCGGAGTATGTATATGAATTAGTAGAATATAAGATATCGAAAGAATTTGCTTCAGAGGAGAAACGAGATGCAGATAGAAAATGAAAAAATACAGTTGTTTGAAGAACAAAGGATAAGAACAGCCTGGGATGAAGAAAAAGAAGAGTGGTATTTTTCTATTGTAGATGCGGTTGGAGTATTGACGGAAACAGTTAATTATAATATTGCAAGGAAATATTGGAATAAAGTAAAACAAAGAATGACAGAAGAGGGAAATGAGTTGGTGACAAATTGTCACCAACTCAAATTAAAATCACCAAAAGATGGAAAAAGATATAAAACGGATGTGGCAACAACCAAAGAACTTTTAAGAATTATCCAGTCTATTCCATCGAAAAAAGCAGAACCCTTTAAACAGTGGTTAGCACAGGTTGGAAGTGAGCGGATGGAAGAAACACTGGATCCGGAATTAATAGCAAATCGACTTGTTGCTACATATGAAAGACTGGGTTATTCAAAAGAATGGATTAATCAAAGATTATAGGCAATAAGTGCAAGAAAAGAACTGACAGATGAGTGGAAAGAACGAGGGGTGAAAAGTAGTAGCGAATATGCTGTCCTTACAGATGAAATTACAAAAGCCTGGAGTGGAATGACAACCAGAGAATATAAGAATTTAAAGGGGCTGAAAAAGGAAAGTCTGCGGGACAATATGAGTACATTAGAGCTTGCACTTAATATGGTTGCAGAAGCTGCCACAACGGAAATTTCAAGGCAGACAAAGCCAAAGGGAATGGTTGAAAATAAGAAGGTTGCAAAAGCAGGTGGTTCCGCGGCAAAAGCAGCAAAAGAAAGTATTGAAAGCACAACGGGAGCTCCGGTGATAACCAGTAAAACTGCAAATGAACTAAACCATATGGTGGCAGCAATGATAGAAACGAGTGCAGAGATATCGGATTAATCGTAAAAATAAAGATAATCATTGCAGAAAAGTCCTGACGAAATAGCAATCTTACAAAAATGTAAGAGATAAAAGGAAAATGTAAGCAGAATCCATGGCTGGCATTTTCCTTTTTTTGCTATGATAATGAAAAAGATAACAAAGCAATATAACAAGCAATCGAATAAGGAGCAGATGAAAATGGCAATCTTAGAAGTAAATAATCTGAAAAAAGTTTATACAACCCGCCTGGGTGGAAATCAGGTGGAGGCATTAAAAAGTCTTAACTTTTCTGTGGAAGAAGGGGAATATGTAGCAATCATGGGAGAGTCCGGTTCTGGTAAGACAACACTTTTGAACATTTTAGCGGCACTGGATAAACCAACCGGTGGACAGGTTATCTTAAATGGTAAGAACATTGTGGATATCCGGGAAAAAGAGATTTCTGCATTCCGCAGAGAGAATCTTGGATTTGTATTTCAGGATTTCAATCTCTTAGATAACTTTTCTTTAAAAGATAATATTTTTCTTCCACT
The DNA here is from genome assembly GCA_050873725.1 of Roseburia sp. Classification (GTDB taxonomy): domain Bacteria; phylum Bacillota; class Clostridia; order Lachnospirales; family Lachnospiraceae; genus Roseburia_C. Next base: position 797 of record JBNMJI010000068.1, on the reverse strand, counting down.
GGTATTATCCGGCGTAGATTATAAAGAAATGGAACGGCGCATTACACCGATTGCAGCACAGCTTGGAATCCTTGATATTTTAGATAAATATCCGTATGAAGTATCAGGTGGACAGAAGCAGCGTGCAGCAGTGGCAAGGGCCTTGATTATTAAGCCACAGCTTGTACTTGCAGATGAGCCTACCGGAGCACTGGATTCTAAGGCAACAGAAGATTTGCTGACACTTTTTAATAAGATAAATGAGCGGGGACAGACTATTCTTATGGTAACCCACAGTACTAAGGCAGCAAGCCATGCCAGAAGAGTATTATTCATCAAAGATGGAGAAGTGTTTCATCAGATATACCGCGGTAATTTAAGCAGTGAAGAATTGTATGCAAAGATTTCTGATACACTGACGATGCTTACGACAGGTGGTGAGAAACATGAATAAAGGTTTATATGGAAAACTGGCAATTACCAATATCCGACATAACAGGCAGTTTTATCTGCCATATCTCTTAACCGGAATGCTGACGGTGGCATTCTTTTATACCATGCTGTACCTCAATCACAATCCGGGACTGGATGAACTGCCATTTGGTGCCATGGATGTAAAGTTTGTGCTTGGACTGGGCGGAATTGTGATAGGATTTTTCTCCGTGATATTCCTGTTTTACACCAACAGCTTTATTATGAAGCGGAGAAAAAAGGAACTTGGTATCTATAACATTCTTGGAATGGAAAAACGACATCTGGCAAAAGTGATTTTTCTGGAAACACTTTTTTCTGCAGTGGTTGCCATCGGTGGCGGATTA
>JBNMJI010000067.1:0-8526 GCA_050873725.1 Roseburia sp. | reverse complement strand
TAGATTATATATTCTATATTATGATACATGTGTCAGCGGCATAAGGTCTATTTGAAATAACAGAAGAGCCGCATTTTTTATAATGAAATTTATAATAATAATAGCCAGTGCAAGAAAGAGATATACTTCCCGGAAATGCATGCCAATGCGAAGCTTTCCCTTAGAGAGCCGCTCAATAGTCTGGGAAATCATAAACCAGGCACAGAGCACAAAGGCATATGGTACAAAGGGATGATAGACCAGCGAATGCAGGAAATCTCCATGCAGTAAAAAAGCTACGGCTCTGGTGCCACCACAGCCGGGACAGTAAAGTCCGGTCAGGCTGTGAAGCACACAGGGAAAAAGATATTTTGAAAGATGGATATCCATTGTCGTTATAAAAAGCACCAGCAGAAGAAGTGCGCCTATGATGCACCAGCCGGTGATATATAATCCGTTGTCCAAAGCAGTGGACGTTTTTTTCTTTTCCATATTAATCCTCGCAAATCTGTATTCAAACAAGATATAGAATCTGTTGGTAGTATACAATTGTCGCAAGGGAAAGTCAAAGTTATTGTGTTTCATCCAAGATATGTGTATAATAAAAAGAGGCACTTTTTTCAGACTTTGGGAGGAGGAGTGGTTTATGCAGATTGATGGATGGAATCCGAAAGACATAGGATATGATACCGGATATAATAATACATATGGAATCGGAACTGATGCAGATGCGAAGAGCACCGGAGCGGCAGATGGCAGTAAAGGCGAATGCCAGACCTGTAAGAACCGGAAATATCAGGATGGTTCCAACGAGAATGTTTCCTTTAAATCAGCTTCCCACATTTCTCCGGAGGCAGCAGGAATCCGTGTGGCAGCCCATGAGGCAGAACATGTTTCCAATGCTTATACCAAAGCTGCAGAAGGAAATGGTCAGGTGGTATCTGCAAGCGTAACACTTCGCACCGGCGTATGTCCGGAGTGCGGAAGAGTATATGTAGCAGGTGGAGAGACCAATACCACGATTAAGTATCCCAACGAAACAAACCCATATCAGCAGGAACGTAAGAGCCAGGATGCAGCAGATCTGACTGGAGCCAGAATCGACACAAGAAAATAAAAACAGGAGCTTGAGATAGATGAAAAGAAAATCAGCAGAAATAAAACGTATTGCAAGAGAAAATCTTACCGGACATTATGGATTACCGATGGGAGCCATGGTAGTGTCGCAGTTAATTGTAACATTGCCAGCCATGTTCTTTTCCTGGAATTTAACACCGTATTCCGGAAAAATGGAGTGGGCAATTTATTATGTGGCGGCATTTGTGTTGGCATTGCTGGGCGTTGTTTTAAATATAGGAATTCTTCAGATTGCATTACGAATGGGAAGAAAGCAGTCATATAAATTTAGTGATATGTTCTATGGATTCACTCACCATCCGGATAAATACATTCTGGCATATCTTTTATTTATGGTTGTGGTATTAATTCCGATGATTCCGGCAATTGCAGTATCTGTTGTAATGTATGTGATAGCCATTTCCGGCAGTGTGACAATTACAGAGGAATTTTTTATTGGTTATATAGTAGCAATGTGTGTGCTTGGAATTGCAGGAGAAATTGTTGCATTCATTCTTTCATTAAAATATTCCATGCTGTTTTTAATATTACTTGAGGATAACACCAAGGGAATCCGGCAGGCAATGCGGGAGAGCAAACAGCTGATGCAGGGCAACAAGGGAAGATATTTCTATATCATGTTAAGCTTCCTTGGATGGTCATTACTTGGACTTCTTTCGTTTGGAATCGGTTTCCTGTGGATTGGACCATACTTTACACAGACACAGGTGACATTCTATCGTGACATTACAGGAGAATTAGACCGGGCAGATAACCAGACAGATCCATATGGAACACAACAGCAGAATCCACAGTACAGTACATGGAGTGCGTCAGTATAAGAACTACGGGAAACACGCTTTGCGAGTTTACTCGCGTAAAAAAAGAAAAATGTCAGGAAATCAAAATTGGTTTCCTGACATTTTTCTTTTGCATATATTTACTGGTACATCTGATTCATTTCATTAAACTGCCGCATCAGTTCGTTGTAATCAGCAGTATTTCCATTGGACATCTGGTTTATGAAATCCGGGTTGGTAACCATCATAACAATTACGAAAGTGTAAAGAGCGATGGTAAGTACGAGACCAATGATTCCAAGTACGATACCGATCTTACCGGTGGTGGAAAAAGTCATCTCACCGCCACGGGAAAGAAGTCCTAAGATAATGGCAAGTGCCCCGCAAGGCAGTGCTGCATACAGGCAGCAGAAAGTTACAATGGAGACAATACCAAGTGCAATGGATGCGGTGGCAAGTCCGGTGGAACGTTTGTCCATGTAATTACGCTGTGGTGCCTGGTTCATGTTATATGAATAATTGGGATTTGATTGATAGCCATTTGGCTGCTGTTGAAAATCCATAAAAAACCTCCTCAAATCGTGAATAAATCCAGTATACCATTTTCTACCGGAAAAAACAATAAAACCCAAAATCTTCCCTTTTGCAGAAATGTCTGATGTGCTATAATGAGCGCAAATGCATCAACAGGAAAGGAAATACAAGATGGATATAACAGCAAAAATTGCCGAAGAACTTGGAATCAGAAAAAACCAGGCACAGGCAGCAATTCAGTTAATTGATGAAGGAAATACCATTCCCTTTATTGCCCGGTATCGAAAAGAAGCAACCGGTGCATTAAATGATGAAATATTACGTAACTTATTCGACCGGTTGACTTATCTTAGAAATTTAGAAGAGAAGAAAGAGCAGGTCATTGCCAGCATTGAGGAACAGGGTAAGCTGACGGAAGAATTGCGGAAACAGATAGAAGAAGCGCAGACACTGGTGGTCGTAGATGATTTGTATCGTCCATACCGTCCGAAGCGCAGAACTAGAGCAACCATTGCCAAAGAGAAAGGATTAGAGCCACTGGCAAATGTAATCAGTCTTCAGATGATTAAGACTCCGATTTTAGAAGAGGCAGCAAAATATATCAATGAAGAAAAAGAAGTTCATACCGCAGAAGAAGCGTTGGAAGGTGCTAAGGACATTATTGCAGAGCATATTTCCGATGAAGCAGATTATCGTATCCGCATCCGTGACCTTACGGTAAAGCATGGACGGATTGTATCTACCGCCAAAGACTCGGAAGCAGAATCTGTGTATGAAATGTATTATGATTTTGATGAGCCGATTGCGAAAATGGCAGGACATCGTACACTGGCATTGAACCGTGGAGAAGCAGAGAAAATCCTGACAGTAAAAGTAGAAGTACCGGAAGAGCAGATTATTCCATATTTACAGAAAAAAGTAATAATCAAAGATAATGCCATAACAAGACCTGTTTTGGAAGCAGTGATCGAAGACAGCTATAAGCGTCTGATTGCACCGGCAATCGAGCGTGAGATTCGAAGCGACCTTACGGAAAAAGCAGAAGACGGAGCAATCAAAGTCTTTGGAAAGAACTTAGAGCAGCTTCTGATGCAGCCGCCAATTGCAGGACAGGTTGTGCTTGGCTGGGACCCGGCATTCCGTACCGGATGTAAGCTTGCAGTGGTAGATCCGACCGGAAAAGTATTGGACACTACGGTTATTTACCCGACCGCACCACAGAATAAGGTAGAGGAAGCCAAAGTAGTATTAAAGAAACTGATTTCCAAGTATCATATTACACTGATTTCTCTTGGAAATGGAACCGCATCCCGTGAGTCAGAGCAGATTATTGTGGATTTATTAAAAGAGATTCCGGTAAAAGTACAGTATATCATCGTAAATGAAGCCGGTGCTTCCGTATATTCTGCAAGTAAACTTGCAACAGAGGAATTTCCAAACTTTGATGTGGGACAAAGAAGTGCAACTTCCATGGCAAGACGTTTGCAGGATCCACTGGCAGAACTGGTTAAGATTGACCCGAAATCCATCGGAGTCGGCCAGTATCAGCATGACATGAACCAGAAGAAATTAAGCGAAGCCTTAGGTGGCGTGGTAGAGGACTGCGTAAATAAAGTTGGAGTAGATTTAAATACCGCATCCGTATCCCTGTTGGAATACATTTCCGGTATCAGTAAAGTGATTGCCAAAAATATTGTGGCATACCGGGAAGAAAATGGAAAATTTGCTTCCAGAAGCCAGCTTTTAAAAGTAGCAAAATTAGGACCGAAGGCATATGAGCAGTGTGCCGGCTTCCTTCGTATTACCGGCGGAAAGAATCCGCTGGATGCAACCGGCGTACATCCGGAAAGCTATGAAGCAACCAGAAAGCTTTTGGAAAAATTAGGATATACCGAAGAAGAGATAACCGGTGGCGGATTGACCGGAATTTCTAAGAAGATTTCAGATTATAAGAAACTGGCAGCAGAACTGGAAGTAGGAGAACTTACTTTACGGGATATTGTAAAGGAACTGGAAAAGCCGGCAAGAGACCCAAGGGAAGATATGCCAAAGCCGATTCTGCGGAGTGACGTATTGGAAATGAAAGATTTGACACCGGGAATGGTATTAAAAGGAACTGTCCGCAATGTCATTGACTTCGGTGCCTTTGTGGACATCGGAGTACATCAGGATGGACTGGTACACATTTCCCAGATGAGCGAACGCTATATCAAACATCCGCTGGAAGTAGTCAGCGTGGGAGATATTGTAGAAGTAAAAGTAATGAGCGTAGACCTTAAGAAACAGAGAATCCAGCTTACCATGAAGCTGTAAATAAAAATGGCAAATAAAATTGGGTATTGACAAGGAAAAAGTGAAGTCCTACAATAGACCCATAGTAATTGAATAGGAAGTCTTCGGGGCAGGGTGATATGCGAAGCATAGATTCCCGACCGACGGTGATTGTGCATGACACATTAGTCCGTGAACTGTAATATTGCAGTTGATTTGGTGAAAATCCAAAACCGACAGTATAGTCTGGATGGGAGAAGATAAGTGACCATTAAGGTGATTATTTTGCGTGCCCCGGATAATTTTATCCGGGGCTTTTTTACGCGAGTAGTAAGAAATGGTACACCAATACTCCGGACATCCCTTGCAAGAGCTAAAAGTAAAGAAAAAGGAGTAAAAGAAATGAGTACAAACAGTGTAACAACAAACAGCAACGTAAAAACAGGTGTAAATGCAAGATATCTGACGATGACAGCAATGCTTTCAGCCATTGCATTCATCCTGATGTTCCTTGATTTTTCCGTTCCATTTATGCCAAACTTCATCAAACTGGATATTTCAGAACTTCCGGCATTGATTGGAGCATTTTCCATGGGACCGGTCAGCGGAATTGTAATCTGCCTGATTAAAAATCTGATTCATCTGACTATTACAACCACAAGTGGTGTTGGAGAACTGTCCAATTTCATTCTTGGTGTAGCATTCGTGCTTCCGGCAGGACTGATTTACAAATTTAAGAAGAACCGCAAAGGTGCATTAATCGGTTCTTTGGTAGGCGCACTTTTCATGGCAGCATTCAGCGTTGCATCAAACTATTTCCTGGTATACCCGTTCTATACAGCATTTATGCCGGAAGATGCAATTGTTGGTGCTTACAATGCAATCGCTTCAGCAGTAGGCGGACATATGGATAATTTATTAGAGTGTCTGGTAGTATTTAATATGCCATTCACCTTCTTAAAAGGTATGATTAGTGTTGGAATTACATTTTTGATTTATAAACATATTTCACCAATCATCAAAGGAACCAACAGCCGTAAGAATTAGACGTCCCCTTTTTGCCCGACACAAAATTGATAAAGAGTTTGTCTATTCCCGAAAATAATGCTATACTTCAATCAGAAAAGTAAGCAGGAGGAAAGACAATGCCAATAGAATTTGATGTAAAAATAACAGCGAACGATATGTACCAGTTCAACATGTATCATATATATACCAGTTTTACCGGAATCTTTTCCATCTTAGCAGCGGTGCTTGGATTTGTAGCCGCAGTGGGAACCTATGGAAAGGTAGATACCATGTATACGGTGCTTTACATCATATTTGGCATTGTCTTTCTTTTTTATTTTCCGTTAACTTTAAAAATGCGGGCGGCAAGACAGATTTCCATGTCAGAGGCACTGAAAAGTACACTGCATTATATGTTAGATGATGAAGGTGTCCATGTGTCCTTGGGAGAAGAAAATGCCCTGCTGGAGTGGAAACAGGTTTATAAAATGGTGTCAACAAAGCATAATGTTCTTATTTACAGCAGCCGCGTAAATGCGTATATTCTGCCAATGGAAATTGTAGGCGGACAGTATGGAGCATTGAAGGAACTGGCAGATAAGAATCTGCAGAAACACCAGAATTGTATGAAGAATAGATAGGAAGAATGGATAGGAAGAAGAACGTATGGTATATGAGACATTTTCGGCAGAAGAAACAGAAAAGTTAGGCGAACAGATCGGACGGGAAGCAAAGCCGGGAGAAGTATATACATTAATTGGAGATCTGGGTGTAGGAAAAACTGTTTTTACCCAGGGAATTGCCAAGGGTTTGGAGATAACAGAACCTATCTGCAGCCCGACTTTTACCATTGTGCAGGAATATGAAGAAGGCAGAATGCCATTTTACCATTTTGATGTATACCGGATTGCAGATATCGAAGAAATGGATGAAATCGGCTATGAGGACTATTTTTACGGAAATGGTCTGACCATGATAGAATGGGCAAATCTGATTGAAGAAATCTTACCGGATCATTACCGGCAGATAACAATAGAGAAAGATTTGGAAAAAGGATTTGATTATCGCAGGATAACAATAGAAGAGGTGGAACGATGAAAATATTAGGATTGGACAGCTCCGGACTGGTAGCCAGTGTGGCAGTAGTAGAAGATGATGTGCTGTTGGGAGAATTTACCGTAAATTATAAGAAAACACATTCACAGACCTTGCTGCCAATGTTAGATGAACTTGCAAAAATGATAGAGCTGGATTTGAATACATTAGATGCCATTGCAATTGCAGCAGGCCCGGGTTCATTTACCGGACTCCGGATTGGTTCTGCAACAGCAAAAGGACTGGGACTTGCACTGGATAAGCCGTTAATTTCCGTACCCACCGTGGATGCGCTGGCATACAATCTCTATGGACATAAGGATATCATCTGCCCGTTGATGGATGCCAGAAGAAACCAGACCTATACCGGCTTATATCAGTTTGAGAATGAGAAAATGCAGGTATTGTGCCCGCAGTGTGTCGTTGGAATTGATGAGATTGTAGCAAAGATAAATGAAAACAATGCCCCGGTTGTATTCTTAGGAGATGGTGTCCCTGTATTTGCCTCTTATATAGAGGAAAACTGTAACGTGCCATATTCTTTTGCACCGACACATGTGAATAAACAGCGTGCAGCAGCCGTTGCAGCCTTAGGAGAAGAATATTACAAAGCAGGAAAAACAGAATCTGCAGAAGAACATAAACCGGAATATCTGCGCCTTTCCCAGGCAGAACGCGAGAGGATGGAACAGCATGGAAATTCGTAGAATGTCGGAGGCAGATGTTTTTGAGGTGGCAGCCATAGAAGCGAAAGTCTTTTCACAGCCCTGGAGTGAGCAGGGATTTCTCGATGCCCTTGCCATGAATCATGTGCTTTTTCTGGTGGCAGAAGAGGCAGGTGCTGTCTTAGGCTACTGCGGAATGTATATGGCATTGGATGAAGGCGAGATTACCAATGTAGCAGTAAGTGAAGTCTGCAGAAACAGAGGCTATGGGGAACAGTTGGTAACAGAACTGATGCAGCAGGGCAGAAAACATGATATTCACCGGTATATTTTAGAGGTGAGAGTATCCAATGAGCCTGCCATTCGCCTGTATCAGAAGCTGGGATTTTCCATACTTGGAACACGAAAGAATTTTTATGAAAAACCCACAGAGGATGCATATATCATGAGTAAAGTCCAGTAATTTCCACTGCAAATTTATTGGAATGGTTCTATAATGAAAGAGAACCACAAGATAAGAGATGGAGGACACAAAATGGTTTGTAATTGTTGTGGAAAAGAGATCGAAGAACGAAAACAGGATTATATTTATATAGAGAAAGAATGGAATTATTTTTCCAATAAGGATGGAATGAAGAACAAGCTGCGTGTATGTGAGACCTGCTTTGATGCATGGACAAAACAGTTTGTAATACCGCCTTTGACGGAAGAAGTGACAGAAATTGTATAGAGAGCTGAGGAAGTAGAATGTTAGATGTCTGTTTGTTAGGAACCGGTGGAATGATGCCATTGCCATATCGCTGGCTGACTTCACTGATGACAAGATATAATGGCAGCAGTCTGATGATAGACTGTGGCGAAGGAACCCAGATTGCAGTAAAAGAAAAAGGATGGAGCTTTAAGCCGGTGGATATTATGTGCATTACACATTATCATGCGGATCATATCAGCGGACTGCCGGGAATTCTTCTGACCATGGGAAATGCAGAACGTACCGAGCCATTGACGATGATTGGACCAAAGGGACCGGAACGGGTGGTAAATGCATTGCGTGTGAT
>JBNMJI010000066.1:0-8599 GCA_050873725.1 Roseburia sp. | reverse complement strand
TGAGGTAACAGAATCAAATGGAAATGCGGTTGCCTATATTGTGGCATCACCATTAGTAAAAAACAAGACTGACATTTATGTGGATCAGTACTATGGCCCACAATCTTTAAAGGATTGTGATGCTGTAAATGGAAACGATACGGTAAATGCAGTGTTAGATAACGCGGAAAAAGAAAATGAATGCAGCACCACCGAAGAAGATGCAAAGCAGTTAGTGGAGCAGTTTTTAAAAGAAATAGGGCGTGACAATCAGGTGCTTTATGGGCAGCAGGATTACTCCTGGTCTGGAGGAAATGATGTGGAAGAGGATGGACAGCAGTATACCCAGTATACGGAGAATACCAGCTGGGGCTACCTCTTTGGGTATGGAACCGGTGTCAATGGACTGGCATTCAGCAAGTCTTTGGACTATAACAACTTTGATGTTTCCTGGGTTACACTGGAAAACAGTGATGTAAATTTTGAATTGCAGGATGAGACGAGATTTGCGGTTACGGATGCCGGAATAACAGAAGTATTTATGCAGTATCCGGTAAGTATTACAAAGATTTCAAAAGAAGTGGAACTGCTTCCTTTGTCAACAATTCAAAGCATTATAAAAGATGAGATTATAAAGAATGGGGATGACTACCAGCTGGACAGCATCAAGAGTTTTAATAAGCTGAAACTTGGTTATGTGCGTATCAAAGATAACCAGAATGAGGGCTGTTACAGTTATGTGCCGGCATGGTGTCTTTATATGGCATCCGGAAATGATATGAACCGGCATCCGGTATTTGTCAATGCCATGGATGGTACATTGATTCATCCTCTGGATGAAATGTAAGGTGCGCCTATGACAGATAGAAAGAAAAGGAAAGGAAAATGGAAGCTGCTTCTGTTTCTCACAATGGGCAGTTTATTGACAGGATGTGGCAGCGCAGAGCCAAAGCTGGTATCAACAGCCCGGACACCATATGAAAAACTGGGTTATGATACCACGGAAGTGAAAAAAGGAAATCTGACACCGGAAATTACCTTGAAATTAAAAGCAGAGGGATTGGAAAAGATTACTTATGATGCAACAAATACGGAATTAAAATTAGACAAAGTATATGTGGCAGTAGGAGATAAAGTGAACGCAGGAGAACTGCTGGTATCCTTCCGGTCGGACAGCCTGGAAGAAAAAATGGCACAATATCAGGATGAGATTACGGATAAACAGCTTTTGGTGGAACATTATGTAAACCTAATGAACTGTGATGCATCATTGGATTATAACGAAGATATCGCAAATTTAAAGCGGGATATTGAAGTAGCAGAGCTTTATGTGGAAGAGGCAGAAGAAAAGCTGTCACGCTATCAGATTACGGCAAAAGAATCCGGCACCATTACGGCAATGGATACTTATTTGCAAAAAGGAGGCTTTGTGCCGGGAAATAATCTGATTACTGAAGTATGCGGAACCGGCAATTATGAAGCAGACCTGCCGGAAGGCTATGAATTTCATGTGGGAGATACCTATAGTGCCACATTGGATGCGTTGGCCTATGAATTAAAGGTTGCCGGTGTGGAAGAAAATAAAATCATATTTTCACCGGTATCAGATATGACATCGCTTTCAGAGGCAGATGTACTGAGTCTTGTGATTACGAAGCCTACACTGGAAAATGTCATTTATGTGAAAGCCTCTGCAGTAAAGGAAGGCGAAGAGGGAAACTTTGTCTATCTTCTTGAGGACAGTGGATATCGAAAGGCAGTGCCGGTAACAGTTGGAGAAAAAGTAGGAGATAATTGGGTGATTACATCCGGACTTTCCGGTGGAGAGAAGGTGACTCTGTGAGGAAGAAAAAAATCTATGCGGGAAACTCACAAAGCGTATTTCTCGTAGCTCTGACGGGTCTGGTTTTCCTTCTGTTAATCAGTGGCTGTGGCAGTAAGACAACAGAAACGATACCGGCTCTGGAAGAGCCGGCGGCAAGTAACAATTCCTATCGGCAGGTGACCTATGGAGATATCGGAACCACTAATGTGTTACTTGGAACGGCAGTGCCAAAGGAATACGGACAGGCGTATGAAGCCAATGTCACGGTGACAAAGGTTCTGGTAGAACCGGGTGATGTGGTGGAGAAAGGTGATGTGCTGGCATATGCAGATGTAGACGAGGCAAGAGCTTCCCTGAAAGCAAAACAGCAGGAACTGTCACATGAAAATACCATATATGAATTGAATCAGAAAATCAATCAGCTGCAGCAGGATAAATTGGCAAATCAGCAGAAGCAGCAGGAAGCTGCAGCAGAAGATAACTCGCTGGAGGCTGCGACAGAGGACAATACGCAGGAAGCCGCAGCAGAAGATAGCTCCCAGGAAGCCGCCTTAGAAAATGGATTTCAGAAAAATGAAACAGAAAATATCACCTCCCAGATTGCCGTCCTGCGGGAAAACGGCCGTTATGATACGAAGCTTCATGAGTACCGGGTGCAGAAACTTAACGGGGAAATTGCGGCATTGGATGACCTGATTGCAGATGGAACATTAAAGGCAAACCACAGTGGTGAAGTGGTTTATACCAAGAACCTGACCGTAAGCCGGAATGCCGGTGCAGGAGAAAATGTTGCTATTGTGGCAGATACTGAGGATCTTGAAATAAAGCTTAAGGATGTAACGGTACAGAATTATAAATATAAAGATGTTCCAGAAAAATATATGCTGGTGGCAGGAGAAAGAGTGCCTGTTACTGAGCGGGAATACAGTACGGAAGAACTGGTTCTTGCAAAAATAAATAGTAATTATCCAAATGTTGTAATTGGGCGGCCGGAAGGCGTGGAACTTAAGGCGGGAGAGCTGTATCCCATTTATTATGAGGAGAAAAAAGCGGAGCATGTCCTTCTGGTGGGAACGGATTCTCTTTATCAGGAAGATGGAGAAACTTATGTCTATGTAGGAACCGGAGATGATACAAGGGAAAAACGTAAAGTGACTGTGGGTGCAGCAGATGACCATAATACTCAGATTGTGGATGGATTAGCGGAAGGGGAAGCGGTCTATTATGAGACTACGGAGCGGATGCCTTCGGATTATACTGAGTATACGGTGGAACGGTCGGATTTTCAGGTGGAGAATCATGGATTAAAATTTGGCAGGGCAGATAAGAATGCCAGTTCCTATCTTGCAGCAAAAGAGGGAGAGATTATAAAAATTGCAGTGGAAAAAGATGCGGAAGTGAAGAAGGGTGACCTTCTTTATATCATCGATACCGGAGAAGGAAAAGCAGCTCTCACAGAAGCTGCCAATGCGATTGAGACGGAGAATACTACTTATCAGAAACAACAGGCAGACTATGATGCACAGCTTGCTGAATTACAGTATGCCACAGATTCTGCCAGTGACTATGACCGGCAGATCATAACCCTTCAAAAAGGAATTGCAGAGTCTGATCATAATAATACATTGCAGCAGTTACAGTCTGCTTATGATACTTTAAGCCGCGGAAATGACGGAACCGGCAAGTTATCCATTTATGCAGATGCGGATGGACAGGTGTCTAAAATAACGGCCGGGGAAGGGGATACAGTAGAAGCCGGAGATGAAATTCTTAAGATGAGAGGAGAAGTATCAGACTTACTTCTGGTACAGATGGTGAGCAGTAAGTCCGTAACGGTGTATACAGATGATATTCCTGAGGTGGGAGAACCGGTAAGCATTACATCCGGGAATATGACTTACACCGGAACCTGTGTTGGATTTGCAGCGGGCAGCAATAATCTGGATGAGGGCTGTTTGTATACCGATGAAAATGGTGCTCATTATACTTTCCGGACAACCTCCGGGTATGATGCACCGGCATTTTATGTACGGATGGATGATGAAATCGTAGATGATATGGGAAATGGAGGAAGCGTGGACTTCCCTTATATTTCCATGGAGGATGTTGTAGTGCTTCCGGCAGGAATGATTTATGAAGAGAAGGATGCAATGCATCCGGATAAAGTGTCTTATTTTGTGTGGAAGGTGGAAGAGGACCATCTGGTGAAACAGTATGTTTTACTGGATGATACACTTACCGGAAATGGAAAAGTGGTTCTCTCCGGAATAGAGTCTGGCGATGTACTGGCAAGAGAGTAGGAGGATTTGGAATGTTACGTTTTGTCTTTTGTAAGATAAAGAATAAAAAAGGACTGAATTTGTGCCTGCTCCTTGGAATTGCATTATTTATTGCATTATTTGTCTGCCATCCGATGTTTGAACGTGGTGCCGGAAACCAGGTATTAAGAACAGGATTTGAAACTTATGCAAAGGAGCAGGAAGAATTTCCGGCAGTTATGAACCGTAGTGGCAGCTATTCGTCAAAAGATTATGGTTCTGCGCAGAAGGTGTTAGATAAACTGCAGGCATATGAGAAAAAATGGACAGAATATGTGGCAGTTGATACGGTGGCATCTGAGCAGTATTTAAGTCTTTCCGGCGGAAAGGCAGATACCAGTCTGGGCGGAGCTAATGAATATTTTACGATAGGGTATCTGCCGGAATTATCGGAATATACAGATATTACATATGGACAGAGTTTAGATGGTGGAAATGAGGAGGGAACGAATGACGGCTATCCCTGTCTTATCAGCGAAGAGACAATGGATGTCTACGGTCTGGTGACAGGAGAAGTGATTCATATGAAGCTGCAGGGCGAGGCAGAATCCTATGAGGCAGATTTTAAGGTGACGGGAATCATACGGGAAAAGGATATCAATGACAGTTATTGGTATCATACCCTCGGTGATTTTGGAAATACCTTATTTGTATCGGAGAATACTTTTGATGCCATGATAGATTCCTTTGGACAGGATGAAATCAGTTACGAAGAGAATCTGATGCTGGATTACCGGCAGATAGATGCGAAACATGCGGCAGAATATGCAGATTATATGCAGCAGTTCCGGACATCGGATACAAAGTATCAGGATAATATGGCGGATACCTTAGCGTCCTTTTTTGCAAAGCAGCGGACCATACAGCAGATGCTGTGGGCATTGGAGCTGCCATGCATTGTGCTGCTGCTGTTATTTATCTATATGGTATCGTCCCAGATACTTTCTTTAGAAGAAGGAGAGATTGCAGTACTTAGAAGCCGTGGTGCAACAAAACTGCAGGTGGGCATGATTTATCTGATGCAGTCATCTTTTCTGGCTTTGCTGGGTGCAGTACTTGGTCTTGCACTTGGGTATGGAATGTGTAAAGGTGCAGCATCTACGGATGGCTTTTTAAAATTCAGCAGAAAGAACGTAAGCATGTATACTTTAAATGGTGGAATGTTTTTCTATGCCATGCTGGCGGCAGTTATTGTAATCCTGTTTCTGACCATACCGGCACTGCGGCGGACAAAATATACCATTGTAAATGAGCGTACGGCAAAAAACAGTGTTGTGAAAAACCCTTTCTGGAAAAAATGTTATCTGGATGTCCTTTTGCTGCTTTTATCCGGGTATCTGCTTTATAATTATAACCGGCAGAAGGAGAGCCTTGCATTGGAAATGATTGCCGGAAATGGAATGGACCCGGTAATTCTTTTAAATAGTTCGGTGTTTATACTGGCGGCAGGATTATTGTTTATACGCCTTTTTTATTATCTGATTCTTGCAGTGGACAGAGTTTTTAAGAACAGATTCCACCCGGCTTCATATTCCGCATTTTTACAGTTGAAGAGAACCTGGTATAAATCAGGCTTTTTGGCAGTATTTCTGATTATGACCATAGCCAGTGGAATTTTTGATGCAAATATGGCACGTACCATGAATGAGAATATGGAAGAGCGGATTGCATATGATGCAGGAGCTGATGCTGTGGTAGAAGAAAACTTCCGGCTGCAGGTTTCGAAACTGGAAGGAAAGGAAACAAACT
Organism: Roseburia sp.; assembly: GCA_050873725.1. Taxonomy (GTDB): domain Bacteria; phylum Bacillota; class Clostridia; order Lachnospirales; family Lachnospiraceae; genus Roseburia_C. Next base: position 2,728 of record JBNMJI010000066.1, on the reverse strand, counting down.
GGAAATATCTGGAGCCTGATTTTGGAAGATATGAAACTTTAATTAAAGAAAATGTCTGCAAAAATGCCACCAGAGTACTGGTAGATGAAAAGACGGACATTACGGCAGGCAATACCACAATTTCCGGTGGAAAACTTATGGCAATCCACACAAAAGAATTCGGGGAGACAGCACGGCTTAAGGATGGTGTCAACAAAGAACACTGGTTTTATGCATTGAATGCACTGGCAGAAGAACCGGATGGTGTTATTATTTCTTCGAATCTGGCAGATAAATTAAAGTTAAAGGTGGGAGATACTTTAAGTTACACAAGATATCTTCCGGCAGAGATTGGCGAAGATGCAATGGGCAGCCGGCAGGCAAAGGTCTGTGCAATCTTAGACTGTTTTCCTGGATATGAAAGATATGCTTATGTAAAGGATGAAGAAGGAAATTTGAACGAACAGGAACAGTATCTTCTGGTAGCAAATTATGCAACTGTTATCAGTTCCTTTGGCCAGACACCTTATCAAGTGTGGATGAAACTTGCAAGCGGTGTGAAAGAGACAACGCTTACGAAAAGTCTTGACCCAGCGGACATCCAGCCAAGGCATATTACCTTATTACAGGAGCAGCTTGCGAAAAATCGTAATTCAGCCATGGTGCAGGTGACAAATGGTATGTTTACATTGAGTTTCATTTTATCATTGGTAATATGTTCGGTAGGATTTCTGCTGTACTGGATAATGACACTGAAAAAACGGGAATTACTGTTTGGTGTTTATCGTGCAATGGGAATGCGGATGGGAGAAATCCGGAAGATGATTTTAACCGAACAGCTTTTTACTTCAGCAGGACCGGTGCTGGCAGGTGGAGGAATCGGCGCATTGGCAACACTTTTCTTTGTGCGTCTGCTTATGGTGGTTTATCTGCCACAAAAGCATAATCTTTCAGTAGAGATTTATATTTACCCGGCAGATCTGGTAAAACTTATGGCAGTGCTTATAGCGGTGATGCTTCTCTGCTATATTATCATCCGCAAAATATTGCGGAGCATGAAAATTGCAAAGGCACTTCGATTAGGGGAGGACAGCTGATGGAACAGAAAATAGCAATACAGACAGAAGAAATAAAACGGTACTTTCCCTCCGGAGATGGAAATATTGTCCGGGCATTAGATGGCGTATCCATGGAGATACCAAGCGGCAGCCTTACTGTTTTAAAAGGGCGTTCCGGCTCCGGCAAGACAACACTTCTTAACATTTTAAGTGCTCTTGATGTGCCAACGGAAGGAAACGTGGAATTCTTCGGAAAAGATTTAAAGCATTTAAAGGACAGGGAACGGGAGGATTTACGGCGTTACCAGATGGGATTTGTCTTTCAGTCCGTGGCACTGATTCCTGTGATGAATGCTTATGAAAATGTGGAATTTGCCCTGCGGTTATCCGGGGATAGAAAGCCGGGTATTGAAGAACCAAAGCAGCGCGTAACAGAAATCTTAGAGCGGGTCGGACTGAAAGAGCGGATTTATCATATGCCTTATCAGTTATCCGGCGGTGAACAGCAGCGGGTGGCGATTGCCCGGGCAGTTGCTCACAGACCACAGGTGATTTTTGCAGATGAACCAACCGGTGCACTGGATACGGCATCGGGGCTTGCAGTCATGAAGCTTTTCCGGGAACTGGTAGAGCAGGAGCATATCACTGTGGTAATGACCACCCATGACCCGAATCTGATGGAACTTGGTGATTTCGTTTATGAATTAAAGGATGGGAGGCTGGTAAAATGATTCAGTGTGACAGCCTGGTAAAGATATATGAGATGGAACAGCATAAGGTCATGGCATTAGAAGGACTGGATCTTACGATAGAAGATGGGGAAATGATGGCAATTATCGGCAAATCCGGCAGTGGAAAGTCCACATTGCTGAATATCATCGGAGGACTGGAAACACCCACAGCAGGAATCCTTATGGTAGATGGAAAAGACTTATCTGCCTATACGGAAAAGGAGCTGGTCCGGTACCGCCGTGATACGGTGGGTTTTGTCTGGCAGAAGAGTGCAAGAAATCTTTTTTCCTATCTTACAGCACTGGAAAATATCGAAGCTCCCATGCAGTTTCATCCGGGAACATCTGCCCGGGAAAAGCGGAAACGTGCCAGAGATTTATTAAAGGCAGTCGGCATGGAAGCACATGCAGATAAGTTTCCATCCCAGCTATCCGGCGGGGAACAGCAGCGGATTGCAATTGCCGTTGCTCTTTCTAATCAGCCGTCGATTCTTCTGGCGGATGAACCTACCGGCGCAGTAGATACGAAAACGGCGAATCAGATATTTGAACTTTTCCGGAAACTGAACCGGGAGTTTGGGATTACCATTATCATTGTGACCCATGATATGGCATTGGCAGAAAAGGTGGAACGGACGGTATTGATTTCCGATGGCAAAATCAGCACAGAAAAAATCAGGAAAACATCTGCGGAAGAGCTGCAGCGTCTTGCAAGTGCGGCAGAATTTACCCATGAAGAATATTCCGTTTTAGACAAGGCGCACCGGCTGCAGCTGACCGAGGAGATGATGGAAGCTGCAGGCATCGATTCCAATAAGGTGCGGATAGAGGTGCAGGATGGTAAAATTATGATTCAAAAAGAATAAACCGGTTATCCGTACAGAAGATATTTAAGAAGTAAGAAAATGCTTCGTTTCCTCCATAACCTTGCGAAGGGTCTCAATGTTACAAAGCGTATCT
>JBNMJI010000065.1:0-8679 GCA_050873725.1 Roseburia sp. | reverse complement strand
CCATCTAACAAAATTGGTGCAGCCTGTTTCTTCCCTATATAACCAACAATTCCGCACATAATTCTTCCTCCTGCTTTTCATTACATTCTATTCCAATTGCTGTTGTTTCATCCTATCTTTTATAGAACTATCTTTATAGTCCTTTTGACATTATATAAGAAAAAGGGCTAATTATAAAGCCCTTTTTCGGAATCTCTTATTAAAACTGAAAATAAATAAACGGACTGCCCTTCACATAGGCAAGACCAAGAATCAGCCCGATTTCTACAAAAAAGGCAACCAGCGACCAGAACCGGCTCAAATCCATCACCGGATAGAAGCCATTGACGGTCTTTTCTTTCTTCTTTGCTGCTCTAAGATATGCAATCACCGTTGCAATGCAAAGAATCAGAATTGCCGCAATGGCAAAACTGTACGGATGCACAATGCCAGCCTTGAAACCAAATAACTGTTTTATGACCTGCCATGCCTTCGGCACATTTTCTGCCCGGAAAAATATCCAGCAGATGCAGACAAAAATATCTGTTCCAAGGATAGATATGGTATCCACCAGAACATTTTTCTTTCTCTCCTGTCCTTTCTGATACCCGGTTAATTTCCGGAAGCCCTTGTGAATGCAAAGTGCCAGTCCATGAAGACCGCCCCACAATACAAAGCTCCATTCTGCTCCATGCCAGAGCCCTCCCAAGAGCATGGTTATCATCAGGTTTACATAAGTCCGAATTTGTCCCTTGCGGTTTCCCCCCAACGGAATATAAAGATACTGCATCAGCCAGCTTGAGAGACTGATATGCCACCGTTTCCAGAATTCACTGACATTATGGGAAATATATGGAAGGTTAAAGTTCTTCGGCAATTCATAGCCCATACATTTTGCACAGCCAATTGCCATATCTGAATACCCGGAAAAATCCATATAAATCTGAATCGCATAGGCTGCTACTGCCAGTGCAACTGTCCCGGAACCAAATATCTGCGGACTGCGATATACTTCATCTACAAATACGGAAATATTATCTGCCAGCACTACTTTTTTAAACATACCAAATACAAATATCTGGATTCCACTTTCCAGTCCCGCAAGTGTAACTTTCCGGTTTTCCTTAAGCTGTGGCAGGAACTCCGACGCTTTTACAATCGGTCCTGCTACAAGCTGTGGAAAGAAGCTTAAGTACAACGCAAACTGTAAAAAGCTTTTTTCTTTTTCTATCTTCCCGGTGTAGACATCAATGGTATAGCTCAATGCCTGAAAAGTATAAAACGAAATTCCTACCGGAAGAATCAGATTCAGCACTCCCGGCGTCAGATGAAACAGGTCACAAAAGGAAGTCACAAAGAAATCATAATATTTAAAGATTCCAAGAACTGCTAAAGGTGTACCTACTCCAATCAGTAAAAACATCCGGCTCTGCCGCAGATGCTTTTCATCTTTTTTTACTGCAGTAAAGAACGATATCCAGGTAATTCCCATCAAAAGCAGGCAAAGCTGCATATTCCACCAGCCATAAAATACATAACTGGCAATTAAAAGGATTCCCTGGCTTAGGATACGGCGCTTTGTCTCCGCAAAAGGCAGTACTCTTTGTACTAAAAGTAAAAGAAGAAGCACTACAAGAAAAAATAGTAAAAAGCTTACACTTGCAAAACTCATCTCTGCTCCTCCTCTCCGATTGCATCATAAATGCACTGTGCCAGAAGTTCGTGTCCATATGCATTAAGATGCCCATAGCCAACTGTTGTATTATCAAATCCACTGGCTACAATATGTTCTTTTGCATATGCTTCCTCTACAAAATCTGTCATATCTGCAAAAATAATATTATATTTTCCACACAATTCTGAAAAAGTATCTCTGGTGTCCACGCTTGCGGAGCATTCGTAACTGCCATCTTCTGCCAATGTCATATCCGGGATATAATAAATCACGGCCTGCACACCGGCTTCTTCTGCTGTCTTACTGATATAGGAAAGCAGCTCTTCCGTAGCAGCATAAGTGTCATCACCAAATACATCATATCCTGCATTGCCGTTATTCACAGCATCTGCTTCCCCACTATTCTGGCTCTGCAGGTTCTTATACTGCTGATAAAGCAGCTTGATATAAGGGTTCTTTTCTAATACTTCCAGTGCCGGTATTCCACTTCCCGCTGTCAGTTCCGGCATTTCATGGTTCAGTGCCTGAGTAACTTCTACCGGATCCATTGCCAGTGTTCCGGTCTCTAATGCCACATACTCTGCAGGCTGATAAACCTTAAGTGCATTTTCTAAATTGCTGGCATTCCGGTAAATGGTATGGGCTGACATTCCCACATTGTATACATACCGGTTACTTCCATCTTTGGCATATTTCTCATTTAATAAATAAGATACACAATCATCCTCATTGACATATAATCCTTCCGTCTGGGAAGAACCCATCATTAAAACAGAAGTCTTTCTTCCATCCGCCGGATAGCTGTTATTATAGCCATTGTCATCGGTAGTTCCCATGGCAAAACCTTCCGTTCCTCTCGCCCAGAATGTATCTGCCTGTCTTACATAGCTGGTCACTCCATTTCCACACGGCTCATGTACCGGAGGATTATAATAAAATACGCAAAAAAGCGCCAGAATTGCAAATGCTGTAATTCCGGCTCCTATCACCTTTCCTATAAAGCAGAATATTTTTTTTCCTGTTGTATTCTCTTTTTCCGATGTTCTGCCTGCCATGGAGAGCCTCCTGTCATAATATAAGAAAGAAAAGCTGTCCTTTTTCCAGACAGCTTTTCTTATGAATATTTTTATTTATCTTACTTTACTGTGTCTGAGTGTCCGTCTCTGTATCCACTACTGTAAACGGATTTGTATCTCTTACTGTATCCGAAGCAGTCTTTCCAGTCTCATTGATTACAGATTTACTGATATTCTTTACGGTCTGTGTTGTTTCATAATCTTCAACATCAAATAAATACTGATGCAGTAAATTTACATTGGTTTCCAGATCTGTTGGAACTACTACATCACCAAGTTTTCCGCCCATACGCTCTGTTGTAAGCTGGAATGGCCATCCCTGTGTATCTGCCAGTTCATAGTCTTTGATGCTTGCTGCCAGTCCCAAAATTTCAGAACTGCTAAGACTCGTGGAAATATCCGGGAATAATTCATCAATCACCTTATTTAATGTAGGAAGACTGGCTGCCTTTGCTTTCTCAATAATCTTGCTGATAACGGTTCTCTGACGCTCAGTACGACCGTAGTCATCACCACCGCTGTAACGGTCACGACAATAAGCCAGTGCCTGGATTCCATTTACTGTCTGGAGTCCCGGTCCGGAAACTGCTGTTCCGTTGGTTCCCATTACACTGTTCATCTCATTGATATAGATTTTCATGGTCTCTGCTTCTTTGTCTGTAATATCCAGTTCAATTCCACCCAGTGCATCTACCACTTCCATAACTGCATTAAAGTCCACAGCCACATACTCTTTAATATCCAGGTCGAGATTCTTATTTAATGCTGCAACTGCACCAGTCGGGCCGCCTTTTGCATATGCGGCATTGAGTTTTCTTAAATTATCATCATCATCTACTGCCAGGAAGGAATCACGGTAAACAGACACCAGTCTTACTTCCTTCGTATCATTATTAATACTTGCAATCATAATACAGTCACTGTTTCCGGACTCATATTTACCAGTACTTCGGTTATCGATACCAAATAGTGCAATGTTCGTATAACCATCTAACAGTTCCTGGGTTTTAGCATCAATATTAATATTCAGCTTATCTTCATCCAAATCACCGGTATTATTGAGTTTATTTAATTTAATAATTACAAATAATGCTGCCAGAAGAATTAAGATAACCAGTACTTCTACTACAAAAAGAATCAATTTTCTCTTTCTTCTCTGACGTTTGGTCATTCTCTTTCTTCTTCGGTTTCTATTATTACTACTTGTACTCATAAGTCATCTCCATTATCTTATTTTCCTGATGTTAAACAGTTTCTATACAATTTTTCAAAACAATCGAAATTAATATATAACAAAACACTTTTTGTGTCAATATTATCCATGATAGCTTAATATTCGTTTTAGAAAAATTAATCGATTCTTAATCATTACACCTACGCTGTTATGGGAAAAATCGGATACATTTTTTTCATGCCTCCGGTAAAGAATTAATGGTTCCTTATAAAATACCGTGTGGTGATATTTCAAATCGCATTTCACGCCAATCCACTGGTCATGCATAGTAACATCCTTTGGAATCGGAAGTGCCACATCTAATACCTCTTTACGAAATGCCATACAGCATCCCATATATGTATTCTTGATGATATTTTTAATCGCACCCTTTCCACTGTGCCGGTAAGCAAAGAAGGACGGCATCAATGTCTCTTGACATGCAGCATCCGTCACTCTGGCATCATGTACTACAACCATGGCATTCTTCTTCCGGAATACTTCCATGACTTTCTCTACTTTATCCGGCATCCAGACATCATCCTGGTCTGCAAGAAAAATATAATCGCCACGGCACGCCCTAAGTCCTGCCTCTACATTGGCAATAACACCTTCCCCCGGTCCGTCAATGACACGGATTCTGGCATCCTGTTCCTGATAGGACTTAAGGATTTCCCTCGTCGTGTCCAGTGAACCATCATCTGATACCACCAGTTCATCACCCAGTCCGATATTTTTAAGAATGCTGTCTATCTGTTCTCTGATATAGGTTTCTCCGTTATAAGTTACTACCAAGACCGATATCATGTTCTCTCTTCCTCTCCTGTAAGAAACAGTGTCTCATACTGCTGTACAATTGCTTCCCAGCTATACCATTTCTTCATTCTGTCTTTCGCCTTACGGCCAAGTTCTTCCCGCTCTGCTTCGTCCATGGCATCCGCTTTCTGAATCAGCGTTGCAAGATTATCTGCTTCCTTATTCCAGTACAATGCGGCATCTTCTCCCACTTCTTTATTAAAGCCCACATCTAAAAGCAGGTTCAGTTTTGTGGTACTGAGTGCCTCAAGAAGGGATGGATTGGTTCCTCCCACCTCATGTCCATGAAAATATCCATAAGCGAAGTAGCGGATTTCTGCCAGCAATGCGGCATCATACACGGTTCCTACAAATTTAATCCGCTTGTCATTTAAAAAGCCGGTTTTCTCTTTTAAACTTTCATAAAAAGCATTTTCTTCCACATTCGTAATAATTACAAGATCTTTTGTGGAATCAGATGCCATAAATTCCCGAATCATCGTCTCGTAATTATTTTCCGGGACAAATCTTCCTACGATAAGATAATAATTTTCTTTTGTAATGTCAAACTTCTGATACCATGCCAGTAAATCCTCTGTTGGCTCACCTGCTTTATAAGAAAGTGTTCCATAGGCAATAAATGTGGTCTTCGGCTGATACTTCCTGTATTCATCCTTAATATACTGTTCAATATTTTTTGAATCACAGACTAATAAATCTGCATGCTTTACCATTCCCTTTTCCGAATATTTCCAGTATTTACGAATCCATTTATTCCATTTTGCCCGCATAAATTCATGACCATCCGGGTTTACATAAAGTGTACCGGAAAGCCGGTGCAGCTGTCTTTTAAAGTGACCCACAAATGGCCCGATTCTGCATGCCAGCACATAGACGATGGCATCCTCTATCTTTTCTTTTTTAATTTTCTGAATGCAGTAGCGGAATGCCGCCAAATCATAATACACAGCCCTCGCCGGTCCGATATTCGGCACCTTCACCCGGAAACACTTTGCATTATGATAAGTAAATTCTTCATTACGGTCGGACATACACGCCACATGGTACTGAATTTCTTCACTGACTGCCTGTCCGGTCAAATTCTCTACAAATGTCTCGAACCCGCCGTAAGCCGCCGGGATTCCTTTACTGCCTATAATAAATACATGTTTCATTTTCTATCCTTTATACACTGCTGTAAGTTTTGCATCCAGCATAATCTGATATCCCGCTTTTTGCAGGCGTCCGGCAAAATCAACTGCTCTCTCCAATGGCTCTTTATCCAGTGTAATTCCGCCAGCCTTAAGATATGCTTCTTTCTTTATGATACACTGTTCCAACGGAACGGCGCTGACATTCTGCGGAAGCACTGCCCGGTTGAAATATCCCTTGAAACAGACCGGAAGTTTTTCAAAAAGATACCCCATCTTTCCATCCGGTAATACGCCAATGCCTGCTGAAACTAACTTCCGGTGCTTTTTAAACCGGACGCCTGCCAGTCCCACTTTATTTAAGCAGGCATATTGTGCCAGTTCTTTTCGTTCTCTCTCCCCAAGCAATCTGGTACAACGGCTGTCATAGATGAAAAGATACTCCTTTGTACTACTTTTCACAAGTTCATCTAAAGCATCTTTTTCTTTTATTTCTGCCAGATTAATAAGCTCCGGCTCCGGCACTTCCTGCTCATAAATTACTTCATAAGAATTATGCCCCTGGGCTTCCTTAATCTCTGCCGGAATTTTCCGCCTTTGCACATAGGCTTCTAATGCCCGTTTCCCCGCATCATAGGCATAATCCTTTGACAGGGAACTGCCTGCTGTAGAACCACTGTGTATTCTCCAATGGTAGAGAATCTTACGAACATGATAGATTGCATCCGTCTGCTCTGTCAGGCGAAGCACCAGATCATAGTCCTGGGCACCATCATAGCAGGGATTTAAATCGCCCACTTTCTCTAACATGGTTTTCTTTACTACCAGAAAATGACAGATATAATTATAATGCATCAGTAATTCCGGATTATAATCTGTCTTAAAATGAGGTCTGCTGTGTATACCGGATTCCGCATCAATTTTATCCTCATCCGAATAAATCACCTGCGCATCCGGATGGGCATTTAACATCCGCACCACTTCATAAAGTGCATTGGGAGCCAGCACATCATCATGGTCTAGCAATCCGATATATTCGCCCATTGCCATGGCAACTGCTTCATTGGTATTCTCTGAAATTCCTCCATTTTCCAATAGCCTGCGGTATCGTATTCTTGCATCTTCTTTATAATTTGCCACAAGAAAACGCTCAATCTTATCGGTGGGACTTCCATCAGAAAGACACAGTTCCCAATTTTCATAGGACTGTTCCAACATACCGTCTATCAGTTCCCGTAAAAAACGTTCCGGTGTCTCATATAATGGCACCACAATGGAAATCAGCGGCATATGCTCAAACAACGTATTCCGCTGCACCTTCCATTCCTCTTTGGTCACCATATAATTCTGCCAGTTTTTCATATATTCATGGTCTATGGGCTCATATTTCGTTTCCATCACTTTAATTACAAGTCCCCGAAGTCCATGTTTGCGTATCATCCCAACTGCATATGCAGCCTTTTTTGTTAATCCCATTGCTTACTTCGATCCTTTTCCTGTTACAACCACCTGAATGGTCTTAAACAAGATTTTAATATCCAATGCCAGCGACCAGTTTGTAATATAGTAGGTATCCAGCTGCACCACTTCTTCAAAATCCGTAATATCACTTCTTCCGCTGACCTGCCACATTCCGGTAAGTCCCGGCTTAATTCCAAGTCTTGCCCGGTGTCTTGCCTCATATCCGGCAAATTCCTCTTCAGTCGGCGGTCTTGTGCCCACCAGACTCATATCCCCTTTTAAAATATTCCAGAACTGCGGCAGTTCATCAATGGAGAACTTCCGCATGAATCTGCCAATTGGAAACACTCTCGGGTCATCTTCCATCTTAAACATCAGCCCGGACATCTCATTCTGCTCCATCAGCTCTTTTTTCTGTTCCTCTGCATTTACATTCATGGACCGGAATTTATAAAGGCGGAATTTTCTGCCGTTTTTTCCCACACGAATCTGGGAAAAGAAAATCGGTCCCGGTGACTGCTTCTTAATCATTGGTGCAAAAATAATGGTAGCAATTCCTGCAATAATCAATCCTACCAGACCACCCACAATATCCATCAGACGTTTAAAGAACAACTGACGCGGTGTTGCAATACACATACTGGAAGTTAAAACCATATATTTTCCACACTGCTCAATTACCTTATTCGGCATCAGCTTGGAAGCATGTACCAGATTAAAATGCACAGTAACGCCCATCTCCAGCAAATCATCTGCCAGTGCCTGGCTGCTGGCTATGGTATTACCATTGATAAATACTTCATCTACCACATTATTCTTTACATATTCAAAGAAATCATCTGCGTTTGCTACCACCGGAATGCCCCGGATGGATTCGCCCTTACGCATGGCATCTACAACTACAACTCCACGTATGGCAAACTCCCGATATGGCAGATTTTCGAACTCCTTAAGACAACTCTCCACCAGTTCATTTGTTGTTACAACTATCATGGCAGACAGATTTCTGTCATTCATCATCTTTTTCTTAATAAAATTCTTAAGCCCGGAACGACCGACAAATTCAAATATCATAGACAGTCCCCAGAACATCAGGAAAATCTGTCTGGAGAAATCGGATTGTCTGGTCCAGTATCCGTATACCATCATTCCGGCAACAATAATTGTTGTATGAATAACAACACTCTTAAGTTCCTGCGTATTCTTTCTCCGCAGAATGCTCTTATAGGATTCACCGAAAAATACCACGCAGATATCAATCAAAATAAGGACTACCGCTAATCGCAGATATTCCTCATGTAAAAATTCAGTTCTTCTTCCAAAACGCAT
>JBNMJI010000064.1:0-8754 GCA_050873725.1 Roseburia sp. | reverse complement strand
TCGAATCCGGTCATCACCCAGTTCTCGCCTTTGCCGAGACAGTCTCTGGTAATGATGCAGAGCTCCTTGGACAGGGCATCTTTTTTGGCAATATCTAAAGTAGCAGTAGTTTTCACGTTAATAAATGGCATTTGAAAATCCTCCTTGCGAATATAAGATGTTTTATAGTGTGAGAGGGAACAGGCACTATGATTCATCGGAATATGGATGCTTGAAGCAATCGGTTAGAGGCACCTGGCATTTCATACAATATCAGGCAACACCGGCACATGGATGTGACGGTGAGGTGCAGCCTGAACAAGGATGTGAATCTGCACCGGTTGCCGTACGATGTCAAGCATACTTGGAAAATGCCTGATGCCTCTTACCGGTTTGCTTTGCATCCATGCCCGATGAATCATAGAGTATTCCTCAACTCCTATAAAATACTTACTTCAAGTCTACTGTACCAATCCCCATCTGACAAGAAAAAGATTTGTATAATAACAACAAATCATACCAAAAGAATAGAATATAACCACAGTTTATAAATACTATGAGAAACTATAATGGTAAAATTTATTGAATTCTTCGGATAAATAAGCTATGATATAGGATAATGAGCATTACCATAATCAGTAGTTATGAAATTGGTATGCATGCAATAGGAAAAGAAAGAAGGATTTACTCATGAATTATAATGTTGGAGTAATTGCCGGTGACGGAATCGGACCGGAGATTGTAAGCGAAGCAAGAAAGGTGTTAGATGCCATTGGAGCAAAGTTCGGACACACCTTTACATATGACGAGATACTGATGGGCGGTTGTTCTATCGATGCAACCGGTGTACCGCTGACCGATGATGCCATTGCACATGCAAAAGCAGCAGATGCAGTTCTGATGGGCTCCATCGGAGGAAATACAGCAACATCCCCTTGGTACAAATTAGAGCCATCCCTTCGCCCGGAGGCAGGTCTTTTAAAATTAAGAAAAGCATTGAACCTTTTTGCTAACTTAAGACCGGCATACCTTTATGAAGAATTAAAGGAAGCGTGTCCACTGCGTGACGATATCATCGGAGACGGATTTGACATGATGATTATGCGTGAACTGACCGGCGGACTTTATTTCGGCGAGAGAAAGACAGAAGAAGTGGATGGTGTGATGACAGCGACCGATACTTTGACATACAATGAAAATGAAATCCGTAGAATTGCAAAACGTGGATTTGACATTGCCATGAAACGCCGTAAGAAAGTAACCAGCGTGGATAAGGCAAATGTACTGGATTCTTCCAGACTCTGGAGAAAGATTGTGGAAGAAGTAGCAAAGGATTATCCGGAAGTAACTTATGAGCATATGCTGGTAGATAACTGTGCGATGCAGTTAGTAAAAGACCCGAAACAGTTTGACGTTATCTTAACTGAGAATATGTTTGGAGACATTTTATCAGATGAAGCAAGTATGGTAACCGGTTCTATCGGAATGTTATCCTCTGCAAGCTTAAATGATACCAAATTCGGTCTGTATGAGCCAAGTGGTGGTTCTGCACCGGATATCGCAGGAAAAGGAATTGCAAACCCGATTGCAACCATTTTAAGTGCAGCGATGATGTTAAGATATTCCTTTGATCTGGATAAAGAAGCAGATGCCATTGAAAATGCCGTGAAAAAGGTATTAAAAGCAGGCTATCGTACCATTGACATAATGCCACAGGAAGAAGCAAAGAAAGCAACCGTAACCCAGGTGGGAACAGCCAAGATGGGTGACTTAATCGTAGAGAATCTGTAAGAGAATTTCAGACAGAGAAATAGAAGAAGAGAGGAAGAATAAAGATGAAGAGTGATAATGTAAAAGCCGGAATGCAGCAGGCTCCGCACAGAAGTCTTTTTAATGCTTTGGGATTTACCGAAGAAGAAATGAAAAAACCAATGGTTGGTATCGTAAGTTCCTATAATGAAATCGTACCGGGCCATATGAATCTGGATAAAATTGTAAACGCAGTAAAATTAGGTGTTGCAGAAGCCGGTGGAGTACCGGTTGTATTCCCTGCTATCGCAGTTTGTGATGGAATTGCCATGGGACATATCGGAATGAAATATTCTCTGGTAACCAGAGACTTAATTGCAGATTCCACAGAGTGTATGGCATTAGCCCATCAGTTTGACGCACTGGTTATGGTGCCAAACTGTGATAAGAACGTACCGGGACTCCTGATGGCAGCAGCAAGAATTAATGTACCTACCGTATTTGTTTCCGGTGGACCGATGTTAGCAGGTCATGTAAAGGGACGCAAGAGAAGTTTATCTTCCATGTTTGAAGCAGTAGGCTCCTATGCAGCAGGCACAATGACAGAGGAAGAAGTAAGAGAATACGAAGAGAAAGTATGTCCGACCTGTGGTTCCTGTTCCGGTATGTATACCGCAAACTCCATGAACTGTCTGACCGAGGCACTTGGTATGGGCTTACGTGGAAATGGAACCATTCCTGCCGTATATTCCGAGCGTATCAAATTAGCAAAACATGCCGGAATGGCAGTTATGGATATGTATCGTAAAGATATCCGCCCAAGAGATATTATGACAAAGGATGCAATCTTAAATGCACTGACCGTAGATATGGCATTAGGCTGTTCTACCAACAGTATGCTTCATCTGCCTGCAATCGCACATGAAGTAGGATTTGACTTTGATATTTCCTTTGCAAATCCAATCAGTGAGAAGACTCCGAACCTCTGCCATTTAGCACCGGCAGGCCCGACCTATATGGAAGACTTAAATGAAGCCGGCGGTGTTTATGCAGTCATGAAAGAATTAGCAGATGCAGGACTTTTACATACCGACTGTATGACTGTAACCGGTAAAACCGTAGGTGAGAATATCAAAGATGCAGTTAATAAGAATCCGGAAGTTATCCGCCCACTGGATAATCCATACAGCAAAACTGGTGGTCTTGCCGTATTAAAGGGAAATCTTGCTCCGGACGGCGGCGTTGTAAAACGTTCCGCAGTGGTAGAAGAAATGATGGTTCATGAAGGACCGGCAAGAGTATTTGACTGTGAAGAAGATGCCATTGCAGCAATCAAGGGTGGCAAAATTGTTGCCGGTGATGTAGTAGTTATCCGTTACGAAGGACCAAAAGGCGGCCCTGGTATGCGTGAGATGTTAAATCCGACTTCTGCAATTGCAGGAATGGGACTTGGTTCTTCCGTAGCATTGATTACAGACGGACGTTTCTCCGGTGCAAGCCGTGGAGCTTCCATCGGTCATGTTTCACCGGAAGCAGCTGTAGGCGGACCAATCGCATTGGTAGAAGAAGGCGATATCATCAAGATTAACATTCCGGAAATGAAGTTAGAGCTTGCAGTATCCGATGAAGAACTGGCAGCCCGTAAAGCAAAATGGCAGCCAAGAGAACCGAAGGTAACAACCGGATATCTGGCACGTTATGCATCCATGGTTACTTCAGGAAACCGTGGCGCAATTTTACAGATTCCAGGTACCAAGGAAGAAAAATAAGAACCGGTAATCTGTAAACATACAGCAGAAAGATAAGTTGGAAAGAGAGGAAATTTCAATGCTCTTAACAGGTGCTGAAATCGTAATAGAATGTTTGAAAGAGCAGGGCGTGGATACCGTATTTGGTTATCCGGGCGGTGCAATTTTAAATGTATATGATGAGTTATATAAACATAGTAATGAAATAAAACATATTTTAACTTCCCATGAGCAGGGAGCTTCCCATGCGGCAGACGGATATGCGAGAAGTACCGGAAAAGTTGGTGTGTGTTTTGCCACCAGCGGACCGGGTGCAACCAATCTGGTAACCGGAATCGCGACCGCATATATGGACTCTGTTCCTATGGTAGCAATTACCTGTAATGTCAATGTGCCACTTCTTGGCAAAGACAGTTTCCAGGAAATTGATATCGCAGGAATTACCATGCCGATTACCAAGCACAACTTTATTGTAAAAGATGTCAATGATCTGGCAGACACCATCCGCCGGGCATTCCGTATTGCAAGAAAAGGAAGACCGGGTCCTGTCCTTGTGGACATTCCAAAGGATGTCACTGCCAACAAGGCAGAATATAAGGCGCAGCGTATCGAACCGGTACTGCGTGTAACAGAAACCATCCGGGAAGAAGATTTAGAAGAAGCAGCAGCTTTGATTCAGAAAGCGAAAAAACCATATATCTTTGTGGGCGGCGGTGCCGTAATTTCCGGCTGCTCCGATGAATTGAGAGAATTTGTGGATAAGGTAGATGCGCCGGTTTGTGATACCCTGATGGGAAAAGGTGCATTTAACGGAACCGATGAGCGTTATACCGGAATGCTTGGAATGCACGGAACCAAGACTTCAAATTTAGGAGTCAGCGAGTGTGACCTTCTGATTGCAGTCGGAGTCCGTTTTTCAGACCGTGTACTTGGAAATGCCAAGAAATTTGCCCATCATGCAAAAATCTTACAGTTTGATGTGGATGCAGCAGAGATTAATAAAAATATCATGGTGACCAGCAGCGTGATTGGTGATTTAAAGAAGATTCTTGCAAGAATCAATCCGATGTTATCTCCGATGGAGCATAAAGAGTGGATGGAGCACATCATGGAATATAAGAAAGAATACCCATTGAGCTATCATCCGGAAGGATTAAGTGGTCCGTTCGTAATCGAAGAAATCTACCGTCAGACCAATGGAGATGCCATTATGGTAACCGAGGTCGGACAGCATCAGATGTGGGCAGCACAGTATTATAAATACAAACAGCCGAGAACACTTCTGACATCCGGCGGACTTGGCACCATGGGCTATGGGCTGGGTGCAGCAATCGGCGCACAGGTGGCAAATCCGGATAAACAGGTTATCAATATTGCCGGTGACGGATGCTTCCGTATGAATATGAATGAGATTGCAACAGCGGTCCGTCAGAAGCTTCCGTTAATCGAAGTAATCATCAACAACCATGTGCTTGGAATGGTAAGACAGTGGCAGACACTTTTCTATGAGAAGCATTATTCAGCAACAGTTTTGGATGATGGAGTAGATTATGTAAAACTGGCGGAAGCCATGGGAGCAAAGGGATATCGGGCAACCAGCCAGGCAGAATTTGTCGATATTTTGAAAAAAGCACTTGCAAGTAGTACACCAGTTGTTATAGACTGTATAATTGATAGTGATGATAAGGTGTGGCCGATGGTAGCACCGGGGGCAGCTATATCTGAGGTGTTTACCGAGGAAGATTTAAAATAATAAGCCATTACATATAGAAAGATATGTGTAAGAAGTGAGGAGGAATTAGAAAATGAGCAGAGTATATAATTTTTCTGCAGGTCCGGCAGTATTACCGGAAGAAGTTTTACAGGAAGCAGCAGATGAGATGTTAGATTACAGAGGATGTGGAATGTCCGTAATGGAGATGAGTCATCGTTCCAAAGTATATGACAACATCATCAAAGAGGCAGAAGCTGATTTAAGAGATTTAATGAACATCCCGGACAATTACAAGGTATTGTTCTTACAGGGTGGAGCTTCCCAGCAGTTTGCTGCAATTCCAATGAACCTGATGAAAAATAAGAAAGCTGCATACATTGTAACTGGACAGTGGGCTAAGAAAGCATTCCAGGAAGCAAAAATGTATGGAGATGCGGTAGAAGTAGCATCCTCCGCAGATAAGACCTTCTCTTATATTCCGGATTGTTCTGATCTGGATATTCCGGAAGACGCAGATTATGTTTATATCTGTGAAAACAATACGATTTATGGAACTAAGTTCAAAGAACTTCCAAATACCAAAGGACATACACTGGTAGCAGACGTATCTTCCTGCTTCTTATCAGAACCGGTTGATGTAACCAAATACGGAGTAATCTACGGCGGCGTTCAGAAGAACGTTGGACCTGCAGGTGTTGTAATCGTAATTATTCGTGAAGATTTAATTACAGATGATGTTCTTCCGGGAACACCTACCATGTTAAAATACAAGACTCAGGCAGATGCAGATTCTCTTTACAATACACCACCATGCTACGGCATTTATATCTGTGGTAAAGTATTCAAATGGTTAAAGAAGATGGGCGGACTTGAAGTTATGAAACAGCGTAACGAAGAGAAAGCTAAGATTCTTTATGATTTCTTAGACCAGAGCAAATTATTCAAAGGAACTGTAGTTCCAAAAGACCGTTCTCTTATGAACGTACCATTCGTTACCGGTGATGCTGACTTAGATGCAAAATTCGTCAAAGAAGCAACCGAAGCTGGTTTTGTAAACTTAAAAGGACACAGAACCGTTGGTGGTATGCGTGCCAGCATTTACAATGCAATGCCAAAAGAGGGTGTTGAGAAGCTGGTAGAATTCATGAAGAAGTTTGAGGAGGAGAACGCATAATGTTTAACTATACATGTTTAAATCCAATCGCTGGTGTAGGTTTAGACCTCTTATCAGACGAATATAACAAAGTAGATGATATCAAAGATGCACAGGCAGTCTTAGTAAGAAGTGCAGCAATGCATGATATGGAACTGCCAAAGACTCTGGAAGTTGTTGCAAGAGCAGGTGCAGGTGTAAATAATATCCCATTGGATAAATGTGCAGAAGCAGGTATCGTAGTATTCAATACACCGGGTGCAAACGCAAATGGTGTAAAGGAACTGGTATTTGCAGGAATGTTATTAGCAGCCCGTGACGTAGTTGGCGGAATCGAATGGGTAAAAGGCGAAGAAGGCAATGCAGACGTTGCAAAGCTTGCTGAGAAACAGAAAAAGAACTTTGCCGGAAGTGAAATTGCAGGAAAGAAACTTGGTGTCATCGGACTTGGTGCCATCGGTGTTAAAGTAGCAAATGCTGCAACACATCTTGGCATGGAAGTATATGGATATGACCCATACATTTCTGTAAACGCTGCATGGAGCTTATCCCGCAATGTAAATCATGTAAATGCCGTAGAAGAAATTTACAAGAACTGTGATTATATCACAATTCATGTTCCACTTTTAGATTCTACCAAGAAAATGATTAGTGCAGAAGCAATTGCAATGATGAAACCTACCACTGTAGTTTTGAACTTTGCAAGAGACTTACTGGTTGACGAAGAAGCAATGGTAGCAGCTTTAGAGGAAGGCAAGATTGCAAAATATGTCAGCGACTTCCCAAATCCGACCACAGTTGGAAAGAAAGGCTGTATCGTAACTCCTCATATCGGAGCATCTACCGAAGAATCCGAAGATAACTGTGCAGTAATGGCAGTAAAAGAGATTCGTGATTTCTTAGAGAATGGAAATATTACACATTCTGTAAATTATCCGGACTGCAACATGGGCGAGTGCAAGAGCGCAGGAAGACTGTTACTGTTACACCGCAATGTAAAAGGAATGATCAGCAGCTATACTTCTATTTTAGGTGATGCAAATATCAATATTTCTGATATGACCAACAAGAGCCGTGGCGATTATGCATGTACTCTGATTGATGTAGATGCACCGGTTAC
Organism: Roseburia sp.; assembly: GCA_050873725.1. GTDB lineage: Bacteria > Bacillota > Clostridia > Lachnospirales > Lachnospiraceae > Roseburia_C. The sequence continues at coordinate 1,291 of JBNMJI010000064.1, read as the reverse complement.
CAAAGAAGTAGAAGAGAAACTTCAGACCTTAGAGGGCGTATTAAAAGTACGTGTTGTAAAATAATAAAAGTAAGTTAAGTACAAGATAAGAATATGGACTGCCCGGATACTCCGCGACAGTCCATTTCTCTTACATGAGCAGCAAGAAATTTGCAAAGTATATTTTTGTAGTTATGACACAGGAAGGAGAAAACAATGGCAGATATCAGACCATTTTTATGCATCAGACCAAGAGAGGATGAAGCGGCAGAGATTGCAGCACTTCCATATGATGTATATAACAGAGAGGAAGCAAAGAAAGCAGTAGAAGGACATGACAAAAGCTTTCTTCGCATTGACCGTGCAGAGACACAGTTTGATGATTCTGTAGATACTTATGCACCGGAGGTATATAAGAAAGCCCATGACATGCTCTGGGATATGGTGGCAGAAGGTGATTTCGTGAAAGAAGAGCATCCATGCTATTATATTTATGAGCTGACCATGGACGGCAGAGTGCAGACCGGTATTACTGCCTGTGCTTCTATCGATGATTATCAGAATCAGGTCATTAAAAAACATGAGAATACCAGAGCAGATAAAGAGCAGGACAGAATCAATCATGTAAATATCTGTGATGCACAGACCGGACCGATTTTCTTAGCATACCGTTCCAATGATGCTATCAATGCAGTGGTAGAAAAAGTAAAGAAGACAGCACCGCTTTATGATTTTGTGGCAGAGGATGGAATCGGACATCGTGTATACAGGATTTCAGAGGCGGAAGATATTACTACTATCGAGGAAGCATTTGCAAAGATAAATGAAATCTATATCGCAGACGGACATCACCGTGCAGCCTCCGCAGTAAAGGTAGGACTGATGCGGAGAGCAGAGCATCCGGATTATGACGGAACCGAAGAATTTAACTATTTCTTATCCGTATTATTCCCGGATGACCAGCTTATGATTATGGATTATAACCGTGTGGTAAAAGACTTAAATGGAATGACAGAAGAGGAATTCCTCGGAAAGATGAAAGAATTGTTTGAAGTGGCTGCACCGCAGAAGGAAGAGATTCATCCAGCCGAAAAAGGAACCTTTAGTATGTATCTTGGAGATAACTGGTATGCCTGCCGGATGAAAGAAGCTGATTTAAGCAGTGACCCGGTAGATGGATTAGACGTATCAATTTTGCAGAATGTGTTACTGCATCCGGTACTTGGCATTGAAGATCCGAAGACCGATAAGCGGATTGATTTCGTAGGTGGAATCCGTGGACTGGAAGAATTAGAGCGCAGAGTACATAGTG
>JBNMJI010000063.1:0-8943 GCA_050873725.1 Roseburia sp. | reverse complement strand
AAATTAATGAAATAGCCGGGCAGTCCGGCAAGTGTAAAGGCTGCATCATAACTGCAAGGGGCACTACGAATTTCGGATTATATTCTTTTTATCCGGCAACCGGTGCAAATTCACATCCATGTTCATCTGCGCCTCGCTGGTACTTCCATGTACCAGCGTTGCCTCTTCCCATACGAAATTCCAAGTGCCCCTAACAGCCATGAAAATGCCTTCGCACTTTGCCGGACTGCCTGGCTATTTATTCATTTTCTAAAATAAAATCAAATATTTTTCTCTTCTCGCAATTTCCTATGTAATCATTCGCAAGTTGTTACGAACTTGTTACATCTTATTACATAGATATGGAGATAGTGTGGAGATGGAAGGATTTTATGATTACATTGCTTTCATAATATCCTCATAAGAAACTAAGGTAATATTTCCCATTTCGTCTGCTCTCTCCATACATCCTTTTGTAAATCCGGTTTTTGAAAAAAGAAAATAATGCATCTTTGTATAATGGAATAATCTGCTTCGGTCTATCAGCGTTTCCAGCACATCTAAATCAACATTTTCATTACGCCATTTACACTCTGCAAAAAGGGCTGTATTGCTATCCTGCTCACCCATAATGTCAATTTCTGCCTGACACTTCTTCTTCGGATCATTTCCCCACCAACGACCAAGGGATGTAAATTCTACTGGCGAATTTCCTGCAAGGAGCTGTTTCCACAAATACTGTGTAGAAATATCTTCAAACACTCTGCCCATATAATCACTTAGCTGTGCTTCAATTTTCTTATAAACTAAATTGGCTGCGCCTCTTACAATAATGGAATTATTATCTAATACAAATCGATACCAAAAACAAAACATGTTATCTTCGATAGAATAAATTGACTTTTTAGAAGTTTTTTCTCCGTATGGTGTTTCCTTTTTAATAATTCCAAGATTTATTAAATTTTTTAAATACCCGGAACATACATTAGTATCTTCCCCAACCTTGGTGGAAATCTCAGACATCCGGGAATATCCTGTTGCAATGGCTGTAATAATTGCGGTATAAATTGCAGGTTCCCTTACTTCCTGCTTTAAAAGGTTCATCGGCTCTTCATATAAAAATGACATTGGATTCAAAAACGTATTCTTGATATTTTCCTCCACGCTCATCTTATCGTCCATCTGAAGAAGATATTGTGGGGTTCCTCCGACAATTCCATATATGATTGCTTTCTCTTCATCCGACATATTTTTTAAATATCTGCAGCTTTCTTCAAAATCAAATGGCATAATCTTCATCTGTGCAGTCCTCCTGCCATAGAGAGGTGCTTTATAGGCAAGCACATGGTCTTCCATATATGACATGGAAGAGCCGCATAAAATAAGCATCAATTTCGATGTATCTTTATATTTATCAATCAATAACTGTAAGGTAGAAGCCAGACTCTTAGACTCTCTTGCCACATAAGGATACTCATCTATCGTTAATATAATCCGTTCCTTTTCTGCCAGTTTAAATACGTATTCGAGTGCTGCCTGATATGATGCAAAAAAAGTATCTGTTTCAATCCCGTTACTATACTCCAAAATGCTCTTGCTTAAATTTTCTAAATTCTGCTTTTCGTTACTTTCTACTCCCATAAAATAGATAGATTGTTTATCATCAATGAAATGGTTAATAAGCGCTGTCTTTCCGACACGACGGCGTCCATATATTACAACAAATTCAAACTTATCTGAATGGTATAACTTATCCAGTGTTTTTAACTCTCTGTCTCTTCCTATAAACATATCTGTACCTCCATTTCTGTAAATTCACTATAATCCCATTTTTATTTTTAGTCAAGTACGATTGACTGAAGTATACTTGACTAAACCATGTCTGACTAAAATATTTTTCTAACAGAACCTGCTACCGGCAGCTTCTTACGGATACTTGGCACAAAAAATTCCCCATCAGTAATACCAATGGGGAATCCTTAGAAATAAAGCAATTACATTTTCAATTTTTTTCATCACACGGAAACACAATTCCGGCATCCTCTCTTGACCGGGTCAGTATCCGGCTGATTCCAAGCTTCATTTCTCTTCTTTCTTTCCACGGATGTACGGGTCTTTGTAATAGGAAACCACAAGCTGTATACACATCAGGCACCAGATAACCGGCTCACAGATGATTACGCCAAAATATTTTAATGTCGGAATAAATAAAATAACAAAAACAATTTTTCCTATCAGCTCTATGATACTCGAAACCAGCGGCACAACCTTTTTTCCCAGTCCCTGCAATACATTACGAAGAACGAGTAATATACCAAGTACAGAATAGAACGGTGTGTTCCAGCGAAGATATCTGGCACCATTTTCAATAACAACGCTTTCTGAAGAGCCGGAAAGGAATGTAATGAGAGCCGGCGCCGCAAAAGCAATCACTATAGTAATAAAAATTGCCCATCCTAAGGAAAGTATCATGGCATAACGCACTACCTTTAGAATACGGTCACGCTGGTCTGCTCCACGGTTCTGGGATACAAAAGTTGCTGTTGCCATAGCCAGAGGTGTCAGCGGCATGGTACAAAAACTGTTTAATTTTCGTGCTGCCGTATGTCCTGCAATAATCAGATAACCAAGCTGATTGATAGCATACTGTAAGATTACAGTTCCCATGGAGACAATTGCCAGCATGAATCCCATGGAAAGTCCCTGCCCTGTCAGTTCCCGATAAAGAGAACCATCCAGCTCAAAATGTTTCCGTTCCGGTATCAGCAGCTTACATTTTTTCATAATATAGATGGCACATAATACTGCGGAAATTCCCTGTGCTACCACTGTTGCCACTGCCGCACCACGGATTCCCATATGAAACTGTGTGATAAAAAGAACATCCAGTGCAATATTGATAACGGACGAAATAATTAAAAATGCCAGTGGCATAAAACTGTTTCCAATTGCACGAAGCAGTCCGGACAACAGATTATATGCAAACATTACACCCACACAGATTGTTACAATATAAATATAGGAATAAGATTCCTCAATAATTTCTGACGGTGTATGCAATAAGACTAAAAGCGGGCGAAGTCCAATCTGTGCAACAATCATAACCACAACTGTCACACCTGCTCCAATCACAAGCGAACCTGCAACTGCACGCTTTAACCATGTTTTATCGCCTACACCAAAAATTCTTGCCACTACCATGCTAAGACCATTTCCAAAGCCCAGGGCAAAACCTACCAACAACTCATAAACTGCCGTACAGGCTCCAATTGCCGCCAGTGATTCATCACCCAGGAAATGTCCTACAATCATGGTATCTGCCGCATTATATAACTGCTGAAATAAATTTGAAATAATAAGTGGAATTGCAAATAAAATCAATGATTTTAAAATATTGCCTTTTAATAAATCTGTTTTCGTATGCATCCTTTTAACCTCATCCTTTTCGTATACTTATTTCAACTCCCGCAATACATCATAGTATACCTTCTGAAAAGAAAGCTCCTGCTCTCTGCATATTTCCCGGATGGATTCATACTCCGGAGTAATACGCACTTCCCCTTCACCTTCACATATTTTAACCGCTACTTCACCATAGGAGGTCCGCCGCTTTTCTGTTCTTCTTGGCAGAATCGTCCGCTCCATTTCAACACGGCGGATTCCAATGGTTGTTGTCTCACGAAATATAATTGCTTCTAATTTTTCCCTGTCTTCTTTCTTACAGATTACCGTCAACTGATATGCCGGGCGGTTTTTCTTCATATAAACCGGTATGTAATGGACATCTCTTGCGCCATTTTCCAGTAAAAGTTCCATGGTATAGCCCAGTGCTTCTCCGGTACAGTCATCGATATTACATTCCAGTTTTAAAATGGTATCACTTTCATATACCGGTTCCTCTGTTTCCAGTAACAATGCACGAAGCAGTCCCGGCCGCTTATAATCCCGCTTTCCGGCACCCAGTCCGCTTCCGGCAATCCGGTAACATTCCGGCAGCTCTCTTGAAGTACAGACAGCTGCTGCAATTGCTGCTCCGGTAGGAGTCACATATTCTCCCGGTTCACCAATTTTTCCCAGCGGGATTCCATATTTCATAACAATATTGGTTACTGCCGGAACCGGAATCGGCAGGATTCCATGCTGACAGCGTACCGTTCCTTCCCCTTCCCACAGGGCTGGAATAATGACCTCATCAACGTTAAGATAATCGACACAAACTGCTGCCGCAATAATATCTACAATGGAATCCACGGCTCCCACTTCATGAAAATGAACTTCTTCCACCGGCACACCATGGGCTTTTGCTTCTGCTTCTGCTAAAATCTTAAATATTTTCTTAGCAAGTGCCCTGGCAGTCTCTGTCATCTTCGTGCCATCGATTATGGAATAAATTTCCGGCAAGCCACGGTGTTCATGATGATGATGCTCCTCATGGGCGTGTGATTCTTCTGAATGGGAATGCTCTCCATGGGTGTGTGATTCTTCTGAACGGGAATGCTCTCCATGGGTGTGTGATTCTTCTGAATGGGAATGTTCCCCATGAGTGTGTGATTCTTCCTTCCCATATAAATACTTCATATCATGGTCATGATTCTCGTGGGAGGCATCTAAGATTACCTTAAAATCACATGCCGACAAAGCCGCCTTTTGTACTCTGCTGATTGCAATTTCAAAGCCGGATACCGGAATGCTCTTTAAAACAGTTTCTAAGACTTCTCTGTCTGCACCTGCATCCAGTAAAGCTGCCACTACCATATCACCACTGATTCCGGTATGGCAGTCCAGATATAAACTACGCTTCTTCATCATGCACCCCCAGTCTGTTTATCTGTGTTGCAAGATAACCTGCACCATAGCCATTATCAATGTTTACCACTGCAACACCATTGGCACAGGAATTAATCATGGTAAGCAATGCAGAAATGCCTCCCATATTTGCTCCATAACCTACGGAAGTAGGTACACCGATTACCGGCTTGCTTACCAGTCCGCCTAAAACGCTTGCCAATGCCCCTTCCATACCAGCCACCGCAACAACACAGTTGGCTTTCTGGATTACCTCAAGTCGTGCGAGGAGACGATGAATTCCGCTGACTCCCACATCATAAATACGTTCCACATTGGCTCCGAAAAACTCTGCCGTCTGCGCAGCCTCTTCTGCCACTGCAATATCTGCCGTTCCAGCCGTACATACTGCTATCAGTCCGCTGCGTTTTTTATCCTCTTTTTCAATTTTTAATATACGAGAAACAGGGTCATAGGTAACCTGCGGTAATTCTTTGTGCAACAGCTCATACTGTTCCAAAGACGCTCTGGTTCCCATGACCTCGCCCTCATCTTTATATATTCTCTGAAAGATTTCAAGAAGAAACTCATCCCGTTTTCCCTGACAGAATACCACTTCTGCAAAACCGGAACGCATTTTCCGATGGCTGTCTATCTTTGCATAGCCCATCTCTTCAAAAGGTTCCCGTTTAAAGAACTGCTCCGCTTCTTCTACAGTCATCTTTCCGCTTTTCACCTGTTCTAATACTTCGTGCGCTTCCATTCTGACATCCTTCCAATCTTTTCTCCCTGCCGGACTTTCGTCTCGACTCCTTTATTGGAATTATACACAATATCTGCGTCCAGTTCTACCCTGTCTTTTTCCAGACATAAAATTACCGTAGAACCGCCAAATTCAAATTTTCCTTTTTCTTCTCCGCGGTGCACCGGGCAGTTTTCTTTCTCATTACAGATTCTGCCTACCATAAGTGCGCCGACTTCCATCATTAAAATGTTACCAAAATGCTGACTTTTCAGTATGGAAAATTCTCTGGTATTTTCCTTATAAATCGGATAGATTTCTCCTGCCAGCGGATTCACCGTATGAAAAACACCCGGAATCTTATAGATGCGTCCCATTCTGCCATCATCCACAAAGCTGTAATGGTGGTAATCATCGACCGTCAGACGGAAAATGCAAAGTGTTCCGCCCTCATAATGACGGGCAATTTTCTTGCTGCGAAAAAGGCTCTCCATAGTATATTCCGTATCCTTGACGCAGACTTTTCCCTCTGCAGTAATCGGATATATGCTGAGCCTGCTGTCGCATGGTGCACAGAAATGCTCCTCCATGTGGTCAAATTTTCGGTGTCCCGGCTTGATTTTTCTGGTAAAAAAATCATTATAGGAACGGTATTCCCGTTCCTCATAATCTGTCATATCTATATGATTCTTTTTAATAAATGGTGCAATTGCAACCTTTGATACCGGCTGATCCAAAAGGAATCCTCCTGCCTTAGAAACCAAAGGTTTCACCAGAATTCTAAGTAAAATTCTTCCGGCAGCAGTCTCATACAATGCCTTTAATACTCTGCCCTGTGCCTCATTTTCACCAATTTCATTTCCCTTTCGGTCTACACAACGCATCTTCGTTTCCTCCTCATTTTCCCTTATTGCAGAAAATGTTACATAATTTCTGTCACGTTATATCCAATTTCTGTCTCATCCGCCACAGTTCCTACCGCATCAGGCGGTCAAGAATGGAATTCTCCAGTCCCGGAAAGCACAGTGAAATATGATATTTTGAAAATAAGAAGATTGCAATGACTGCACATGCCACAATGATAACCAAAACTGCAAGAAATGCATTGGATGGCTTTTTCAATTTAAAATCTACAATAAATAAAGTTCCAACTACCGCTAAAACAAAGAGCAATAATACGCTGAATTCACGTTCAGCTATTACAAAGTTCAACATAAATGCCAGCGGAAGCACAATTGCCATCGTTGTAATCGGCAGTCCATGATAATATTTATTGGCACCCTCTTCCACTCTCTGGCGGTTGGTCTCTAATACATTAAAGAATCCAAGACGAATCACGGAGCAGACACAATAATATGCCAGAATAATGGTTCCAAGAACACCTCTTACGCCAAGCACATAGCAGATAACTGCCGGGAAAACACCAAAGCAGACCACATCGCAAAGAGAGTCAATCTGAACACCAAATAATTTTTCATCATCGGTACGATCCTTCTTGGTTCTTGCAATCTTTCCATCAAACATATCAAATAATCCGGATAATGCCAGACAGATAATTGCTGTTCTGTAATGTCCTCCAATTGCCTGGGTGATTCCAAAAACAGAACACATCAGACTGATATATGTAAGTACTACTGTATAATCATAAAAACCTATCATTTGTCCCTCTACCTTTCTTCCCGCTTTTGTTTATGCGGTCTTCCTATCGTAAAATGCGCTACAACTGTCATAACTGCACTTAAAATCAATTCTGTATAATAACTGAGTCCCCTGCTTACCACCATTGCCGGCAATGTCAGTGTGCCACAGATTGGTGCAAAAATGGATAAAAACAGTGACTCACTGATTCCCATTCCACCCGGTAACGGAAGCATATCCACCGCAACAGAAATCATTCCCTGTAGGATTACGATGGTTACCATACCTGTTCCATCAATTCCGAAGGAACGGCAGGTCAGATATGTCACAAAAAAGAGTAACAGTCTTTGTACTACAGTAATCAAAAATACATTGGTTACCACTAATTTATGGGTGCGGAAATATCCTGCCACATCCTGATACTGCTTCATGGCATTTGCCATTTTTTCCCGATAATATTCACTGCGTTTCATCAGATGAATTTTACCAAGTCCTCTTATGATGGCATCCATCATATTGGTTGCCAGCGTCGGATGAAAAACCAGGAACATCATAAATGCCACGCAAAAGACATTTAACAAAAGTCCCAGATAACACCAGCCAAGCACCGGCTCAAGATAATGCATAATCTGCGCCGGACGAATGATTACAACCAATGCGCCGAGTACCACCAGTACCAGCTTATAGGTTATCGTTACAATCATTAAAACCAGTGTCGATATCGGTATGGACAGTTTATCCTTTTTCATATAATAAATCTGTGCAGGCTGTCCTCCGGTTGCCGAAGGTGTAATACAGCTGAAAAAGAATCCCACAAAGGAATACAGGAAACAATGCACAAGCTTTATCTTCTGCTGGATGCTTCGCATCATATAAAATATGATAACAGATTCACTGCAGATAAAGAATACCACACAGACCACTGCCACCAGCCAGTACCGGTAATCTGTATTGCGGATATAGCCGAACAGTTCGCCCAAATCCTGTCCATGAAAAATTGCATATATGGTGATTACAAATATGGTAATAAGAAAAACTGTATTCAGTATTCCTTTTTTCTTATTCATCATAATGCTTCACCCCGAATATCTTTCTTCCAATTTTATCAAAGACTTTCATCACCGGACGATACATTCCGGTATGCTTTGATACAAACCAGCAGAATTCTGCCAGAAGAATTCCCGCTACCAGATCAATCATATAATGCTGCTTGGTAAACTGGGTCGATGCACAAATCAATGCTGCCATCACAAAGGAAAATCCTTTGTACCAGCCCGGTATCTTTCGGCTCTTCCTTACTCCGATGAAACAGAACCAGCTTACCAGACAATGGATGGACGGAAAAAGATTCGTCGGTGCATCCGATGCATAGATAAAACGCACCAGCCAGCTGCAGAAATCATATCCTGCCACTTCCGGTCTTATATTAGTGGTCGGAAGCAGTATAAAGAAGATACAGCAGATTACTCTGGATAACATATCTGCCGTTGCAAAACGGAAAAAGGTTTCCTTATCTTCTCTGGATACCAGAATATAATTAATTGCACTAAATGCAAAAAATAGTACATACAGAATAATCCACTCTTTTACAAAAGGAATACTCCTGTCCAGATTGCTGGTCAGGTCATAATGTTTTGCATTTGCCATCAGCCTCTGGGTGCCCCAGTAAATAATCGTATTAAAAATAGCACACCATGCCAATGGCAGCGGTCCGTATGACGGAATCCATTTTGCTATGTATTTTTGATAAAATTTTCCCAGTTTTGTCTCTTCACACATGATTTTCTAACTTTCTATTT
>JBNMJI010000062.1:0-8961 GCA_050873725.1 Roseburia sp. | reverse complement strand
GAAAAAGAAGAGAACGGGAATGACGTTTAATATCAAAGAAGAATTAAAGAAGCTTCCGGATCAGCCGGGGGTCTATATCATGCATGATGCCAGTGACGCCATTATCTATGTGGGCAAGGCGGTGAGTCTTCGGAACCGGGTACGTCAGTATTTTCAGGCGAGCCATGACGAAGGAATCAAGAAAGACCAGATGGTTAAGAAGATTAACCGGTTTGAATATATTATTACCGACTCGGAATTAGAAGCACTGGTATTAGAATGCAATTTAATAAAAGAGCACAGACCGAAGTATAATACCATGCTCCGGGATGATAAGACTTATCCGTATATAAAGGTGACTCTGGGGGAAGATTTCCCTAGGGTCCTCTTTTGCCGTCAGCTGAAAAAAGATAAATCCAAATATTTCGGACCTTATACCAGTACCGGTGCGGTAAAAGATACGATAGATTTGTTAAAGAAAATATATCATTTAAGAACCTGCAACCGGGTACTGCCAAGAGATATTGGAAAAGAACGTCCGTGTCTTAATTATCATATTCATCAGTGTCAGGCACCCTGTCAGGGGTATATTTCCAAAGAGGAGTATCGGGAGAAAATCAACCAGGCAGTGGATTTTTTAAATGGTAATTATCAGCCGGTTTTAAAAGAACTGGAAGAGCGGATGATGCAGGCATCGGAAAACATGGATTTTGAACGGGCAATTGAGTACCGGGAACTTTTAAACAGTGTAAAACAGGTGGCACAGAAACAGAAGATTACTAATTCTGATGGTGAAGATAAGGATGTGATTGCCCTTGCGGCAGATGACCGTGACGCGGTGGTTCAGGTGTTTTTTATCCGGAGTGGCAGACTGATTGGAAGAGAGCATTTTTATGTGACCATTGCCAATGAAGACAGTAAGGAACAGATACTGACAACATTTTTGAAACAGTTTTATTCCGGAACGCCATATATCCCGAAAGAAATTATGCTGCAATATGCAGTGGAGGATGCGGAGGTCATTGAAGACTGGCTGAGCAAAAAACGTGGCCAGAAGGTTATGCTTAGGGTACCACAAAAAGGAATGAAGGAAAAACTGGTGGAGCTGGCAGAGAAAAATGCCGCACTTGTATTGTCCCAGGACAGGGAAAAGTTAAAGCGTGAAGAAGGCAGGACAATCGGCGCAATGAAGGAAATTGCCTCCTGGCTGGATTTAGAAAAGTTAGAACGCGTGGAAGCCTATGATATTTCCAATATCAATGGATTTGAAACGGTAGGTTCCATGGTAGTTTATGAAAAGGGCAAACCGCAGCGCAGTGATTACCGGAAATTTAAGTTAAGAACCATCACGGGACCGGATGATTATGCATCCATGCATGAGGTTTTGACCCGTAGATTTACTCATGGACAGGAAGAAAGGAAAATTTTACAAAAAAAAGGCTTGGATGACCAATATGGGGGATTTACAAAATTCCCAGATTTGATTATGATGGAAGGTGGAAGAGGTCAGGTAAATATTGCTCTTCAGGTATTGGATGAACTGCATCTTTCCATACCGGTCTGTGGAATGGTAAAAGATGATCATCACAGGACAAGAGGATTGTATTATCAGAATATAGAGATACCGATTGACACTTCCAGTGAAGGATTTCACTTGATTACAAGAATACAGGATGAGGCACACCGCTTTGCCATAGAATATCATCGCTCTTTAAGAAGTAAGGAGCAGGTACATTCTGTGCTGGATGATATTCCGGGAATTGGCCCGGCACGGCGCAAAGCACTGATGCGAAGTTTTCAATCGCTGGATGCAATCCGTAATGCATCCATGGAAGAATTGACGGGGACAGAGTCAATGAACGAAAAAGCTGCGGTAGAAGTATACCGCTTTTTCCACAGGGAAGAGGAAAAGTAAAGAGAAAAGGAGAATCACTTATGACCAAAGAAGAAAAATTCAAAAACAAAAGTATCAAGAAAAAAGTAAATGAAGCATTCAAAATGGTATTTATGCTGTATTTTACAACAGTAGCGTTAGCCTGCCTGGGATTAATTCTGCTGGCAGTGGTACCGGATGTATTCCGTATTCCGGTTCTGGTTATCTGCATCGTGATTATGCTGGCAATTGTAGTGGCAAGTGTTGCTTTAACCGGACGGGAATCTAAATGGTTAGTGTATTATATTGTAAAACCAATTCGTGAATTAGAACATGTAGCAGAACATCTTTCCAATGGTGAATTACATGAAGAAGTAACCTATCAGTCAGATGATGAAATCGGAGAACTGGCAAACCAGTTCCGCAATATGGAAAATACTTTACAGAAAATTGTTGGCGATTTACATAATATTTTAAAAGAATTTGCACAGGGTAATTATACAGTACGTTCTGCATGCAAAGAAGCATATGTTGGAGAATTTGAATCAGTGATGGAAGAACTGGTAAGTACCATTCAGAATGTAAGCAGTACTTTATGTTTGATTAAGGAATCTTCTAATCAGGTAGCTGCCGGTTCTGAGCAGCTTGCAATCAGCTCACAGGATCTGGCAAAAGGTGCAACAGACCAGTCTATTGCGGTAGATAATCTGGTAGAGAATGTTTCAAAAGTTACAGAGCAGGTTGTTGCAAATAGTAAGTCAACAGATATTGTACATGACCGTGCAAAGAGCGTAGGAATGGAAGCAAATGTCAGCCAGAATAAGATGCGTGAACTTATGGAAGCAATGGAACGTATCTCAACAACATCCAAAGAGCTGGAAAGAGTTATTACTGAAATTGATGGTATTGCATCCCAGACTAACCTTCTTTCCTTAAATGCATCCATTGAGGCTGCAAGAGCCGGAGAAGCAGGAAAGGGATTTGCGGTTGTTGCAGAGCAGATTCGTATGCTGGCTGAAAGCAGTGCAGAATCCGCAGAGACATCCAAACATTTGCTGGAGACAAACCAGGTAGAAGTAGAACATGGAAATGAAGTAACACAGCAGACTTCTGAATCATTAAATAAGGTTATTACAGAGCTGGATGCTATCATTACAGAGGTAGCTAATATCAGAATTGCATCTGACCGTCAGGCAGTATCTGTAAAAGAAATCGAAGATGGTGTAAAACAGATTGATGATGTTATTCAGACCAACTCTGCAGCATCCCAGGAAGCATCAGCAACCAGTGAAGAGTTATCCGCAGAGGCAACTTCTTTAGATGAACTGGTAGAGCGTTTCAAATTATTAGAACAGTAAGAAATCATAAAAATACAGGGGTTAAGATAAGAAAGGAGTCATGCTATGGAAGGTGTAGGAATTGAGAAAATTGTAAAAAAACTGCAGTTAAAAAAATATATTGAGGATATGGAATTAAAGGGACACCGTATCAAACTTGCCGATGTAAACCGTCCGGCATTACAGCTGAGTGGATATTTTGAACATTTCGAGCAGTCCCGTGTACAGATTATCGGTATGGTAGAATATACATACCTGCAGCATTTAAATGATTCAGAAAAAGACAGCATTTACAGCAGGTTCTTAAAATATGATATACCATGTGTTATTTTCTGCAGGGATTTACAGCCGGATGACTTGTTCTTACAGAGAGCAAAGGAAAATAATGTTCCGGTATTCGGAACAGGCAGAAGCACATCAGAATTCATGGCAGAGCTGATTTACCTTTTAAGTGAAGAGCTTGCTCCATGTATTACTATTCATGGTGTGCTGGTAGACGTTTATGGTGAGGGACTTCTGATTACCGGTGAAAGCGGAATCGGTAAGAGTGAAGCTGCACTGGAACTGATTAAGCGTGGACATCGTCTGGTAACAGATGACGTTGTAGAAATCCGTAAAATCAATGAGCATACCTTAACCGGTACATCACCGGATATCACAAGATACTTTATCGAATTAAGAGGTATCGGAATCATCGATGTAAAGACATTGTTCGGTGTTGAGTGTGTAAAAGAGAAACAGAATATCGACCTTGTAATTAAACTGGAAGACTGGAAGAAAGATAATGAGTATGACCGCCTCGGTCTTGAGGAAGAATATACAGAGTTACTTGGAAATAAAGTGGTTTGTCATTCTCTTCCAATCCGTCCGGGTCGAAATCTTGCAGTTATCTGTGAGGCTGCAGCAGTTAACCACAGACAGAAGAAGATGGGTTACAATGCAGCTCAGGAATTGTATCGTCGTGTACAGGCAAATCTGAACAAGAAAGACGACGAGGAAGAAGAGTAAAAGGAGATTCATTCATATGGAACGAGAAGTAGCATGGAATCATTACAGTGAAGAAGAGAAAAAGAAAGTTTTTGACTTTGCAGAGGAGTATCGTAAATTTATATCAGCATGTAAGACAGAAAGAGAATGTATACGCACTTTTGTAGAGCGGGCAGAGGCAGCAGGATATCTTGATATAAAGAAAGTGATTGCAGAAGGAATGAAACTGGAATCCGGCGCAAAAGTGTATGCAGATAATAACGGGAAAGCACTTGCCATGTTCATTGTAGGAAAGAAACCGATGGAAGAGGGCATGCGGATTCTCGGTGCACATGTGGATTCTCCGAGGATGGATTTAAAACAGAATCCATTATATGAAGATACCGGACTTGCCATGTTAGATACCCATTATTATGGTGGCGTGAAGAAATACCAGTGGGTAACACTTCCACTGGCACTGCATGGTGTGGTAGCAAAGAAAGACGGAAGCGTAGTAGCAGTAAATATTGGAGATAAGCCGGGAGATCCGGTATTTGGTGTCAGTGATTTACTGATTCATCTTGCCGGTGAGCAAATGGAGAAGAAGGCAGCAAAGGTTATTGAAGGAGAAAGCTTAGACCTTCTGATTGGAAGTATCCCGCTTTCCGGTGAGGAAAAAGAAAATGCCAAGGATACGGTAAAAGGAAACATCCTTGCAATCTTAAAAGAAGAATATGGAATCGAAGAAGAAGATTTTCTGTCTGCAGAGATTGAGGTAGTGCCTGCCGGAGAAGCAAGGGATTATGGATTTGACCGGAGCATGATTATGGGATATGGACATGATGACAGAGTCTGTGCTTACCCATCTTTTGAGGCAATGCTTGCAAAAGATGAAACACCGGAATATACCAGTGTATGTCTCCTGGTAGATAAAGAAGAAATCGGCAGCGTAGGAGCAACCGGAATGCAGTCGAGATTCTTTGAAAATATGACAGCAGAAGTGATGGCGGCAGCAGGACAGTATACAGAACTTGCACTGCGTCGTGCATTGCAGAATTCCCATGTATTATCCTCTGATGTCAGCGCAGCATTTGACCCGAATTATCCGTCAGTTATGGATAAGAAAAATGCGGCATATTTTGGAAAGGGAATGGTATTTAATAAATATACCGGTTCCAGAGGAAAGTCAGGCTCTAATGATGCCAGTGCAGAATATGTTGGAAAATTGCGTGCAGTAATGGATAATGGCAATGTATTTTATCAGACTGCAGAATTAGGTAAAGTAGACCAGGGTGGCGGCGGAACCATCGCATATATTCTGGCAAATTATGGAATGCAGGTAATTGACAGTGGCGTGGCAGTTTTAAATATGCATGCACCATGGGAGATTATCAGTAAAGCAGATTTATATGAAGCATATAAAGGCTATGTAGCATTTTTAGCTTCATAGAGAATAGAAAATGGGAGAAGTGAATCGTGAGAGAAGACTGGATTGAAGCTATTAAGACTATAGTAGACGAAAGCAGAATACGTTTGCAGGAGCCTATGAGCCGTCATACCACATTTCGGATTGGAGGTGCAGCAGAGATTTTTCTGATGCCGACCATCAAAGAAGCTGTGGATGTCATTGCATTATGCCGGACACAGAAGATTCCTTATACGATTATCGGAAATGGAAGCAACCTTCTAGTTGGTGATAAGGGAATTTCCGGAGTGGTCATTGAATTTGGCACAAATGCTTCTTCCATTGAAGTAAAGGAAAATATGATTCATGCCGAAGCGGGAGCATTGCTTTCGAAGGTTGCACACAAGGCACTGGAAGCATCCTTAGGCGGCATGGAATTTGCAGCAGGAATTCCGGGAAGCATCGGAGGGGCTGTTGTGATGAATGCCGGTGCTTATGGCGGAGAAATGAAGGACATTTTAGTATCCGCTGATCTTCTGACCAAAGATGGTACAGTGATAGAAGTTCCGGTAGAAGAACTTTCCTTAAGTTACAGACACAGCCGTGTCATGGAAACCGGGGAAGTGGTGCTGGGTGCAACGTTAAAATTAGCATCCGAAGAGAAAGAAAAAATTGAAACTCTGATGCAGGAGCTTCGGCAGAAACGGCAGGAAAAACAGCCATTGGAATTTCCAAGTGCCGGAAGTACCTTTAAACGGCCGGAAGGTTATTTCGCCGGAAAGCTGATTATGGATGCCGGGTTAAGAGGCTATCGTGTGGGAGATGCCCAGGTATCTGAGAAACATTGCGGTTTTGTAATAAACCGTGGGCAGGCAACTGCAGCAGAAGTGGAAGAACTGATGCGTAAGGTGCAGGAGAAAGTGGAACAGGAGTTTCAGGTAAGACTGGAGCCGGAAGTAAGAAGGTTAGGAGAATTTTCATGAAACTGGTAATTCTGACAGGAATGTCCGGAGCAGGAAAGAGTACAGCGCTTAAGATGATGGAGGATATCGGATTTTATTGTGTCGATAATCTGCCGATTCCTCTGATTGAAAAGTTTATAGAGTTAGCAGATTTAAGAAATACTGAGCTTCAGAAGGTCGCTGTGGGTGTGGATATCCGAAGCGGACAGGCATTGGAAGATTTACAGGATATTCTTGACCACCTGAGAAATGAAGGAAAAGAATTTGATGTACTGTTTTTGGATGCAGAGGACGGTGTGCTGGTAAAACGTTATAAGGAAACCAGAAGAAGCCATCCCCTGGCAGGAAGCGAGCGCGTCGATAAAGGTATCGAAGAAGAGAGAAGGAGACTGGAATTTTTAAAGAAACAGGCAAATTATATCATTGATACCAGTCATCTTCTGACCAGAGAGTTAAAAACAGAATTAAATAAAATATTTGTAGAGAATCAGGAATTTAAGAATCTTTTTATCACGATTTTATCCTTTGGGTTCAAATATGGAATTCCGGCAGATGCAGATCTGGTGTTTGATGTGCGCTTCCTGCCAAATCCGTATTATGTAGAAGGTTTACGTCCAAAGAATGGCAATGATAAGGAAATTCAGGATTTTGTTATGCAATATAAGGAAGCCCATGTATTTCTGGATAAATTAGAAGATATGATTGAATTTTTGATACCGAATTACATAACGGAGGGAAAGAGCCAGTTAGTAATTGCCATTGGCTGTACCGGAGGCAAGCATCGTTCCGTAACCCTTGCCAATGAATTATTTAAACGGTTGGAGAAACAGAAGCAGTTTGGAATTAAGATAGAGCATCGTGATATTGATAAGGATACGATGCGACACTAGATGGAGATATGAGATGTCTTTTTCGGGAGAAGTAAAGGCGGAACTGGAGAAGCATATAAGCAAAAGCAGACACTGTCAGTTGGCAGAACTTGCAGCGATTATAAGCTTTTCCGGAAGAATGATATTGACGGGAGCAAATCCCAGATTGGAAATTGCAACAGAACATGCCGGGCTGGCAAAAAAGTGCTATACGCTTTTGAAGCGGGCATTTGATATCAGTGCAGAGTTATCCGAACAGAATCCGGGCGTGTTATATATAGAAGAACAGGATGCCATGCGCCGGGTATTAATGGCACTTAAATTTTTGGAAGAGGACGGTTCGCTGCATCCGTTCCGGCAGGCAGTAAATGGAATGCTGTTGCAGAAGTCCTGCTGTAGAAGGGCATTTGTAAGAGGAGCATTTCTGGCTTCGGGTTCCATGAGCGATCCGCACAAATCCTATCATTTTGAAATTGTATGTGTAACGCCACAGCAGGCAGAACAGCTCAGGACAGTAATCAGTGACTTTGGTATGGATGCAAAAGTGGTGGAACGAAAGAAGCACCATGTGGTATACTTAAAGGAAGGTGCCCAGATTGTGGATATGTTAAATATCATGGAAGCACATGTGGCACTGATGAATCTTGAAAATGTACGCATTTTAAAAGAGATGCGTAACAGTGTAAACCGGCAGGTAAATTGTGAAACTGCCAATATTAATAAGACAGTAAATGCTGCAGTAAAGCAGATTGAAGATATTAAGTTTATCCAGGAAAAGGGACGGCTGCAGGAATTGCCGGATAATCTTTACGAGATGGCACAGGTGCGTTTAGAGCACCCGGAAGCACCCCTTAAGGAACTGGGGGCATACTTAAATCCACCGGTGGGAAAATCCGGTGTGAATCACAGGTTAAGAAAGATAAGTGAAATTGCTGAAAACATGAGAGTATAAAGAGGATGAGGAGGAATACATATGATGAAGAAAGAGGTAACCATTAAATTTGTTAATGGTGTCGAAGCAAGTCCCATTGCATTGCTTGTTCAGACTGCCAATCGTTTTTCCAGCAGTATTTATATTGAATCCGGAGATAAAAAAGTAAATGCGAAGAGCATTATGGGTATGATGTCACTGGCAATGAATTATGAGGATGTGGTAACAGTCGTTGCTGAGGGTGAGGATGAGAAGGAAGCCTTAGATACATTGGAACAGTTCCTGTCTGAGGGCTAGAAGAAAAAGAGAGGTTATGTAAAAAATGAAAAAGAAATTGCTGTTTATATTTAATCCACATTCCGGCAAGGGACTGATTAAGAATAAACTGTTAGAAATCGTAGATATTATGGTAAAGGCAGATTATGAAGTAACCATTTATCCGACACAGAGCAAAGGGGATGCGCAGAACCGTGTCAGAGAAGAAGCAAAGAATTATGACCTGATTGTCTGCAGCGGCGGAGACGGTACACTGGATGAAGTCATCAGCGGAGTGATGGAGTGTGAGAAGCGCTGCGCTATTGGTTACATTCCGTGTGGAAGCACTAATGACTTTGCCCACAGCCTGAAGATACCTACCAG
>JBNMJI010000061.1:0-9091 GCA_050873725.1 Roseburia sp. | reverse complement strand
GTTTACGCCCTGCTCATTTTTTAAAATTTGGTCGGCAGGGCTTAGGTGGGTGTTTTTTGTCTTTATGAGATATATGCAAAAATATATGATTTTTTTATTATTTATCTCTTGACATCACACCGCTGGACTTTTCTACTCAGATTTGGTGAGCACCGCGATAACTCGAGGAACTCGCAAAGCGTGTTTCTCGTAGTTCAAATCCTAATTTAAATCTTAATATTGATAATGTAATATGTTCTTTTCCTGATAGAGATATTGCAGGATGGAATAGGAATTTACGCTGAACTCCTGTTTATTTTCATCATTTAAATAAATTCCAAAATGAAGATGCACATCAAAATTACCGGTGGTTCCTTCTGTCTTAGAATAGCCGGTATCTCCCATAAATGCAATCAGCTCGCCGGCATGAACTTCATCCCCCACGGAAAGTCCTTCTGCATAATCCGACAGGTGCGCATAGTAAAAATATGCTCCATGGGAACTTCGGATTCCGATACGATAACCGCCAAGTTCCAGCCAGCCCATCTGTTCTATGGTTCCGTCACTGACGCTGATTACCGGATAATTTCCCCGTTCATTGATGTCTGCCATAATATCGCAGCCTTCATGCACTCTGTCTCCGCCATAAGTACGGCTCTGCATCCAGGTATCTCCAAAAGTCACTTTTTTCTCTGCATCCCAGATGGTATCCGGAATCGGAAAATAGACAATGTCAGACCAAATACTGTCTAAATATGCTTCCTGCTTTTCGATTTCTTCTTTATGAAAATGCATTAATCTTTTGTATACATCTTTAAGCTCTTTTTCTTCTGTTGTATCTGAAGCATAATATGCCAGAAGATACTGCGTAAATGTCATATCGTCCGGAGACTCACATTCTTTAGACTCATATTCCCTGAACTTTAACACCGTTTCCGGAGACACTTCCTGATTCCGAAGCTTCTGAAAGAATTCCTGTTGCTCAAAGGCAATAAAAAAGGCTGCCCGCTTTTGAATGTGCTGCAGCAGGCTGCAGTCTATGACTACCAGCAGAAAAAAGAGAATAATGGCACAAATTTTCTTCTTCATAATAATTCGCATAAAAGTTATTTTATACAATATATTGAACTATGAAAAAAACTATTTCTCTTCTGATTCTTTTTTTGTGCTTAATATTATTATTTATGCATCCTATGCTTACGGTATCTGCCGCAGCAAATGGCCTTATGCTCTGGTATCAGAATATTTTGCCGGCGTTGCTTCCTTTTGCCATTCTATCCAATATTCTGATTTCATCCGGGGCTTTTTATCATATTTCAGGAATCCTCTATCCACTGATTCGTCTCCTGATTCCCTGCAGCAAAAATGCCTGTTTCCCACTTCTGTCAGGATTTCTCTTTGGGTTTCCCATGGGAAGCCGCATCTGTGCCCAGATGTTAGAAGAAAAGCAGTTATCAAAGGAAGAAGCAACCATTCTCTTTGCCATCTGTAACAATATCAGTCCTATGTTTATTGCAAGCTACATTGTTCATGACACACTCCGGCAGGACAGTCTTTTATTGCCAACATTCGGAATTCTCTATCTGCCGCCGCTGATTCTCTGCCGTATTCTTTATGCATTTCAACGGAAAAGTCTAAGGCAAAAAGAAACGGCACCACGATTAAAATTAAACTTTTCAATCATAGATGCCGGTATCATGAACGGTTTTGAAATTCTTTGTAAACTCGGTGGATATATCATGCTCTTTTCGATTCTCTTAGAACAGATTACCTTTTATGTGCCACAAAAGCTCTTGAAATTACCTCTTTGTATTCCATTAGAAGTTACAAATGGAATCCGGCAAATTTCCGAAGAAGCTTTCTCGCCGAAGCTTGGTTATGCGTTGATTTTAAGTCTTACCGCTTTTGGCGGATTATGTGGCTTCGCCCAGACCTATTCCATGGTTGCAAACCAGAAGCTTTCCATGAAATATTATCTGCTGGTTCGAATCAGTCTTGCATTCTGTGCATTCCTTCTGGGGTACATGATATATCCGGCAGGATAAATATATATTACTCTTCCGAAGCCTCATTTGCCGGAGCTTCCTGTGTGGCAGGCTCTGCTGCTGTTGTTTCCTGTTTTGCCTGTTCGGAAGAAGCATCTTCTTCCTCCGGAAGCAGTTCATTCCGGTTTGCCGTTACAACATCCAGACAACCCTGAAGTGTATGAATCAGATTGTCATATCTTGCCTGTGAACCTTCAATGGCATGGCTTAAAATTTCTTCAATATTCTTAAGGCTGCTGTCCGTATACTGAATTGCACCCATACGGATATTATTAGCATCATTGGTTGCTTTGTCGAGAATCTCCTGTGCCTGCTTGGTAGCAATCATAACAACCTCATTTGCCTGAGCATAAGCCTGTTGCATAATCTGATGTTCGCTGACAAGCTCGCTGGTCTGTACCTGTGCCTGAGCAATGATGGCATCCGCTTTTGCCTGGGCATCTGCCAGAATGGCTTCCTTGTTGCTGATAATCTTCTGATAACGCTTGATTTCTTCCGGCGTTTTCATTTTTAACTCAGTCAGAAGTTCTTCTAACTCATCCTTATTGACAACAATTTTCGTACTGGATAATGGCTGATATTTGCAATTATCAATATATTCTTCAATTTCTTCTATGATTTGTTCCATTCTGCTACTCATCGTCCACACTCCTTATTTTTTGATATTATATTTATCATAAATCTGCTCTATAAACTGTGGTGGGACAAAATGTGAAATATCGCCACCATAAGAAGCATATTCCTTTACAATTGTAGAGCTGAGATAGGAATATTTTACATTCGTTGTAAGAAATACCGTATCAATCTTTGGATTTACACGATGGTTTGACTGTGCAATCTGAAGTTCATATTCAAAGTCAGTTACTGCACGCAATCCTCTGACGATAATGGTTGCATCAATTTCTTCCATAAAGTCAACTAAAAGGCCATCAAAAGAAGCAACCGTTACATTCGGCATATCTTTTGTTATCTCTTTTATCATACTAACACGTTCATCTAAAGAAAACAATGAGTTTTTTGCGCTGTTATTCAAAACTCCCACAACCAGCTCGTCCACTATTTTTGAAGCACGTTCAATCATGTCAACATGACCATTTGTGACCGGGTCAAAGCTGCCCGGATAGATTGCTTTTTTCATCATAAGTTATTCCTTTCTGGATATAAAGGCATGTAAATTTGTCTTATATTTTTTGCATTTATCAAATGTAAAGCCAAGCTCATCGAGATAATCAAAATTCGTCTTTAAGGACGCTTCTACAATAATTACCGTATCCTCATCTACCAAGGACGATTTGGAAAGCAGCGTCAGCACATCCTTTTCTAACTCCTGATTATAAGGCGGGTCCATGAAAATAATCTGAAAAGTCCCTTTTCCTTCCAGGCTCCGGATGGCTGCCATGACATCCATCTGCAGTAATTTACATTGATCATTAAATTTTGTAAAGTTAATATTATCCTGTATACACGCTGCCGCTTTTTTCCCGCTTTCCACAAAAACAGCTTCTTTCGCGCCTCGGCTGACGGCTTCCAATCCAATCTGTCCGCTTCCTGCAAACAAATCTAAGAACCGGCAGTCTGCAATCTCATATTGCAGCATATTAAAAAGTGTTTCCTTAATACGGTCTGTTGTCGGTCTTGTGTCTATACCTTCAATTGTTTTCAATGGAAGGCTTCTTCCTTTTCCGGCTATTATTCTCATCAAAATCCCTCTTTTATCAGTAAATCATTCAGTTCCTGTAATGCTGTCTCTACCGCATGCATACGCACTTCACTCCGGTTTCCGGGGAATACATAACGCATAACTTTCACAAAATCATTAATTTTATAACCAATGTAAACCAGTCCTACCGGCAACTCTTCACTTCCGCCACCAGGACCCGCAATACCAGTTACCGATATACCAACATTGGTACCGGCAACTTTGGTTACGCCACGCACCATTTCTTCTGCCACTTCTTTACTTACTGCGGTGTATTTCTGTAAGGTTTCTTCCGATACACCTAACACTTTATGTTTTACCGCATCCGAATAAGTAATATAAGATTCTTCCAGTACATCCGATGCCCCCGGCACATTAATTAAGGTTGCTGCAACGAGTCCTCCGGTACAGGATTCTGCAGCAGCAATGGACAAATGATTTTTCGCCAGCCGCTCTACAATTTTATATTCCAGATTTTCCTGCCTTATTTCCATAGGAATCCTCTTTATTTCTGTTCTTTTAAAACTGCTCTGTTCTTCCAGAGATAATCAATTAAAGATACAACAGTTAATACCAGTGCAATATAAGTAAGTACGGTTCCTAATAACTGGAAATAACAGTTATCAAAATTAAGAATCAATACGATGACCATAAGCATCTGGAATGTGGTCTTAAATTTGCCCCAGTAGCTGGCTGCAATTACAACGCCGTTATCGGCAGCTACCAGACGGAAGCCACTGATGATAAATTCACGGCTGATAATTACAATTACAATCCAGGCTGCAAGCTGTCCTGTTTCAATCAGGCAGATCATTGCGGCACATACCAGCAGTTTATCTGCAAGCGGATCCATAAATTTGCCGAAATCTGTCACAAGATTATACTTTCTTGCAATCTTTCCATCCAAAAGGTCAGTAAGACTTGCTACAATAAAGATTGCTACAGCAATATAATTTGCATAGCCCGGACAAATCGGTGCCAACATAAACACTACAAAAAAGGGAATCAAAATTACTCTGAAAATTGTTAATTTGTTTGGTAAATTCATGCTAATTCTCCTATCAAATCATATTCATAAGCTCCGGTTACTTTTACTTTGGCAAAGTCACCGGTCATTAATGTTTCCTCTGTATTTACGAAAATATATCCGTCAATGGACGGTGCATCGCGGTAGGTTCTTCCTACATAAGCATTCTCGTCTGCAACTTTTCCTTCGATAAAAGCATAGAGTTCACGGTCAACCATATCCTCATTTTTCTCAAAAATGATTTCTTCCTGAAGCTCCATGACTTCCTGTTGCCACAGCTTCTTTGTTTCTTCCGGAATCTGATCTTCCATCTCAGCTGCTTTCGTTCCCTCCTCCGGAGAATAGGTAAATGCACCCAGACGGTCAAATTTCATTTCCTGTACAAATTCCAACAGCTCTTTATGCTGCTCTTCTGTCTCTCCCGGGAAACCACAGATTAAAGTGGTTCGAAGGGTAATATCCGGGATTTCTTCCCGCAGATGATGAATAATCCGAACCAGATCATCTTTATTGGTCTTTCTGCCCATTCTCTTTAATACTTCAGAGTTTGCATGCTGAATCGGAATATCAAGATAGTGACAGACTTTGTCATTTCTTTTGATTGCTTCAATCAGTTCATCATCAATCTCTTCCGGGTAACAGTAAAGGATACGAATCCAGTATAATCCAGGAATCTTATTCAGTTCATCCAAAAGACGGTGCAGGGATTTTTTGCCATAGAGGTCAATTCCATAAAGCGTGGTTTCCTGCGCTACAAGAATCAGCTCCTTTACGCCGCCTTCTACCAGCTCTTTGGCTGTTGCCACCAGTTCTTCTATCGGAATGCTGCGGTAGTTTCCTCTGATATATGGAATAATGCAGTAGGTACAACGTTTATTACATCCCTCAGCAATTTTCAGATGGGCATAATGTCCACCGGTGGTAACACAACGTTTGGTATGCAGGGTTGGAAGTCCTTCCAGTGAATTTAAATTGGTATAATGTTTTCCAGCCATTACTTCTTTGACCGCTGAAACAATATTATCATAGGAATTAGTTCCAAGAATCGCATCAACTTCCGGTATTTCTTCCTCAATCTCACTCCGGTAACGCTGGGCAAGACATCCGGTTACAATCAATGCCTTTGCACGTCCGGTTTTCTTATATTCTGCCATTTCAAGTATCGTATTAATACTCTCTTCTTTGGCATCGTTGATAAAACAACAGGTATTAATTACTATCACATCTGCCTGTGTCTCATCATCAATGATGGTATATCCGGCATCCCGAATCATACCAAGCATATATTCTGAATCTACCAGGTTCTTATCACAGCCCAGTGATACAAAGAAAATATTCATTCATTCCTCCATAACAGGAAAGACTCCTGTGTATATTTTTCTCTTACATGACGAAAGGGTTACCAAACCATGTTGGCAACCCCGCTATGCTACTCGTTATCTTCTGAAACAGCATCTTCTCCCATGATTTTTACCTTTCCGGTATAAAGCTCTTCTACTGCGATAGAAAGAGGTTTCTTTCCTTTGGCATTTTCAACCAATGGTTCATCTCCGCCGATAATCTGTCTTGCTCGCTTTGCAGTAGCAATTACAATAGAATATCTGCTGTTTACTACCGGTTCTTCTCCGATTTCAACGTCGTTATTTACGACCTTCATTAACTCAACATAAGATGGATGTGTCATAATTTATTCTCCTTTCGAAAAGCACTTCAGCTCTTCTCTGATTTTATTGATGAAATTTATATTACGTGATGCACAATCATGCTCGTTCTCAATGATGCTGTGGATATTCTCCACACATGCCGGGACGGTATCGTTCACCACAATGTAATCATACTGATTCATAAACTCGGCTTCCTGTGATGCTCTGCTCAATCTTGCATTGATGGTTGCCATATCTTCTGTTCCACGGTTCACCAGACGGTTCTTTAATTCATCTGCATCCGGCGGTGTCACAAAGATTAAGACGGTGTCCGGGAAACGTTTCTTTACGTCAAGCGCACCCTGAATCTCAATCTCAAGAATTACATCTTTTCCAGCCTCTAACTGTTCATCTACATAGGCTTTTGGTGTACCATAATAATTTCCTACATAACAGGCATGCTCAATTAACGCATTGTCTGCTATCATCTGTTCAAATTCTTCTTTGGTACGGAAGAAATAATCAACGCCGTCCACTTCTCCGGGTCTCGGATTTCTCGTGGTAGCTGAAACAGATAATGCATAAGTATCCTTGTACTCTGCCATCAGAGCCTTCATCACTGTGCCTTTTCCGGCACCGGAGAAACCGGATACTACGGTTAATATACCTTTTCTTTTCATTTGCTATTCCTCACTCAGTTTATTTCCGCTGATCTCGTTAAATCTTCCAGTCAGTGTATCCGGCTGCAATGCAGAAAGAACAATATATCCGGCATTGGTAATAATCACTGCACGGGTACGTCTTCCCTGGGTCGCATCCACCACGCATTCTTCTTCTTTGGCTTTCTGAATCATACGCTTGGCAGGTGCAGAATCCGGCTGAATCACAGCAACAATTTTGTCTGTATTTACTACATTTCCAAATCCAATATTCATAAGTGCTGCCATTTTTCACCATTCCATTCTTACTGCAGGGTTTACGGAAATCATTTATTCAATATTCTGAATCTGTTCGCGGACTTTTTCAATATCCGTTTTCAGATTAATACCGGTATCTGAAATTGCAAGATCACTTGCCTTGGAAAGAATCGTATTTGCTTCCCGGTTCATCTCCTGCGCAATAAAGTCAAGCTTTCTTCCAACGGTTCCGCCGCCTGTTAAAGCAGCTTTCATAGCTTCAATATGACTCTTTAAGCGGACAGTTTCTTCATCCACACAAATCTTATCCGCAAATATTGTAACTTCCGTTGCAATTCTTGCATCATCCATCTGCTTGTCTTCTAAGATTTCTTTTACCTTAGCTTCTAAACGCTCACGGTATTCTTTCATAACGACTGGAGAACGTTCTTCAATAAAGTCCACATAGCCAATCATTTCATCTAATTTATTCAGAAGGTCTGATTTTAAATTCCCGCCTTCTTTTTCTCTGGTTTCAACAAATGCTTCGCATGCTTTGCGCAATGTCTTCTCAAGAAGTGCCCAGAGCTCTTCTTCATCATTATCCTGCTCTTCCATTACAAAAACATCCGGATAACGCGACAATGTGCTGACACGGATATCATTTTCCAGCTGGAAATGTTCTGCCATCTGCTGTAAATATTTTAAATATTCGCCGGCAAGCTCTTCATTGTATTTCAGCGAAAAATTTGCTTCGTTAAAATCTTCACAGGTAATGAAAATATCTACCTTTCCACGCTGTATGTATTCTTTGATTAAGTTACGCACGGCACTTTCAAAGAAGCTTAATTTTTTAGGAAGCTTAACATTTACATCCAGATAGCGGTGATTTACTGATTTAATCTCTACCGTTATCTTACGGTTGTCTTCCTCTATCTCACACCTGCCGA
This sequence comes from Roseburia sp., assembly GCA_050873725.1. Lineage (GTDB taxonomy): Bacteria > Bacillota > Clostridia > Lachnospirales > Lachnospiraceae > Roseburia_C. The sequence goes on along the minus strand of JBNMJI010000061.1, from coordinate 852 downwards.
AGCCGGTCATACTTTTAATCATATCTGCCTCCTAATGCATAGATATATGTATTATAGTAGAATTTTCTTTATTAGTCAAATTCAAAATGCCGTATTTATTGAAATTTTAGAAAGATTTCTTTATAATAAAATCCTGTAAAAGAATCTATTCTTTCCAAAGGAGGTCATATTATATGGCACTAGACGGAATTACCATAGCTGCACTTACTGCAGAATTAAATCAGACAATTTTAAATGGACGAATCAGCAAAATTGCCCAGCCTGAGGCGGACGAGCTGCTGCTTACCATAAAGGCACCATCCGGCCAGTACCGGCTTTCTTTAAGTGCCAGTGCTTCACTGCCTTATATTTATCTTACGGCTCAGAATAAAGTCAGTCCTATGACTGCACCGAATTTCTGCATGGTATTGCGAAAACATATTGCCAATGGACGGATTATTGACATCAGCCAGCCGGGATTAGAACGAATTATCCGGATTACCGTCGAACATTTAGATGAAATGGGCGACCTTAAGAAAAAAAATCTGATTATTGAATTAATGGGAAAATACAGCAATATCATCTTCTGTGATGAAAATGAACGCATTATTGACAGTATCAAGCGTGTCCCATCCCAGATGAGCTCTGTCCGGGAAGTTCTGCCGGGAAGAGACTATTTTATCCCTGAGACCCAGGACAAACGGAATCCCCTTGACTGTTCCTATGAACAGTTCTGTGAAAAGGCTGCTTCTCTTCCACTGCCACTTGCCAAAGCACTTACTTCTGCTTTTACCGGAATCAGTGGTCAGGTCGCAACAGAAATCTGTTACCGTGCCTCTTTAGATGCGGATACACCGATTAATACCTTAGAAG
>JBNMJI010000060.1:0-9111 GCA_050873725.1 Roseburia sp. | reverse complement strand
GTATTGCCCACATATTTTAAATCCTCATTCCATCCTTTTTATACATTATCTATTCATCGTCTATTTGTTCAGCTATTCATGTATCTGTTCAATCAATTTTATCAGCTCATCCACGTCTTCCATTGTCGTTGCCCAACTGGTTGCAAAGCGAATTACCGTATGTGTCTCATCCTTTTTCTCCCAGAAGCTGAATTCTACTTTTTGTGCAAGCTTTTCCATAAAAGCATTCTCTACCACACAAAAGACCTGATTGGTCGGAGCATCCAGATAAAGTTCGATTCCGTTTTCTTTTAAGCCTTCCCGAATCTTATCTGCCGCTGCAATTGCCGGCTCTCCGATATGCTTATATAAATCATTTTCAAATAAGACATCAAACTGGATGCCAAGTATCCGTCCCTTGGCAAGCAGTGCTCCATGCTGTTTTACAATGGTGAAGAAATGCGGAATAAGTCCCGGCTTTGGAAATACCACTGCTTCTCCAAACAATGCACCGCATTTTGTTCCTCCGATGTAAAAAGCATCGCAGCATGCCGCAATATCTTCTAATGTCACATCATTCGCCGGACATGCCAGTGCATAAGCAAGTCTCGCTCCATCCAGATAAAGTGGAATACCATTTCTACGGCACACTTTACTTAATGCTTCCAATTCCTGTCGGCTATATAAGGTTCCATATTCTGTCGGCTGGGAAATGTATACCATTCCCGGCATCACCATATGGTCACGGTTGCCATCCTCTTGAAAAGTATTTAAGACTTCTTCTACTTTTTCTGCGCTGATTTTTCCATCTGTCTGCGGAATCGTCAACACTTTATGTCCACCCGCTTCAATGGCTCCTGCCTCATGGGAGCTGACATGTCCGGTCTCTGCCGCAATCACTCCCTGATAGGATGCTAACAGGGCATCAATTACGGTCGCATTGGTCTGTGTTCCTCCTACCAGAAAATGTACCTCTGCTTCCGGTGCATTACAGGCTTTCCGAATCTTTTCCCTTGCTGCTTCCGAATATTCATCCAGTCCGTATCCGGCACTTTTTATCAGGTTTGTCTCTGCTAACTTCTTTAAAATTGCCGGATGGGCTCCTTCCATATAATCACTTGCAAATGCTAACTGTGCTGCCATTTTTCTTTTCCTCTTTCCATTTTATACTGACATAGATTCTTCTTCTATGATTTTTTCTACTTCCTCTGGTTTGATTTCCACAATCTCTGCTATCTGTTCTAAGGTATAGCCCTTCCTGTGCATATTGGTAATTACTTTCTTATTTGTTTCTCTTAATGTCTTTTCTGCTGCTCTTTCTTCGATTCCTTCACTCAGATTACACATCAGGTTCACTTCCTCTCTCAATTCTTCACAAAGTATGCTCTATTGAATATCAATCCAATTTCATTATACGGTTCCATCTTATCAGACGCAAATAAATTTTTTATAAAGAACTCCCGGAACATCGTTTTTTCGATACTCCGGGAGTCTGCTATCTTTTCTTCTATAATATATTGTCTAAGTTTCTGATTACATCAGTTTACGGAATAAAGCTTTCAAATCCTCTACATTTGTATCCTTTGGATTACCCGGTGCGCAGGCATCAGCAAAAGCGGATTCTGCAAGGAATTCTAAGTCTTCTTCCTTTAACGCCTCTAATTTTGTTGGAATTCCAACATCTACAGATAACTGCTGTACCGCATCAATGGCTGCTTTTCTGTATTCTTCTACAGACATATCATCAACGCCTTTTACGCCCATTGCTCTTGCAATCTCACGATATTTTTCACCAGTGCATTCTGCATTGTATTCCATTACGATTGGAAGCATCATTGCACAGGCAACACCATGTGGAGTGTCATATACAGCGCCTAATGTATGTGCCATGGAATGTGCAATTCCAAGTCCTACATTAGAAAAGCCCATTCCTGCAATATACTGTCCTAATGCCATACCTTCACGGCCCTCTTTTTCATTGGCAACTGCGCTTCTTAAAGATCTGCTGATAATTTCAATGGCTTTCAAATGGAACATATCAGTCATTTCCCATGCAGCCTTTGTCGTATATCCTTCAATGGCATGTGTCAGTGCATCCATTCCTGTGGAAGCTGTCAATCCCTTTGGCATAGATGACATCATCTCCGGGTCAATTACTGCGATAACCGGCATATCATGCGGGTCTACACATACAAATTTTCTCTTACGCTCTACATCTGTAATTACATAGTTAATGGTAACTTCTGCTGCAGTTCCGGCAGTTGTCGGTACAGCAATAATCGGAACACAAGGTTTCTTTGTCGGAGCTACACACTCTAAGCTTCTGACATCCTCAAATTCCGGATTTGCAATAATGATACCAATTGCTTTTGATGTATCCATAGAAGAACCACCACCAATTGCAATGATATAATCTGCTTTTGATGCTTTAAACGCTTCCACACCATGCTGTACATTCTGAATGGTAGGATTTGCCTTAATATCAGAATAGATTTCATAAGCAAGTCCTGCTTCATCCAATACATCGGTTACTTTGGATGTTACACCAAACTTAATCAAATCCGGGTCGGAACAGACAAATGCTTTCTTAAATGCTCTTGCCTTTGCCTCGTTTGCGATTTCTTTAATTGCTCCTGCACCATGGTAGGACGTCTCATTTAACATAATTCTGTTTGCCATTTTATCTTCTCCTTTGTCCTTTATTGATACCTCTATTTTACCAACGAAAGAGACAAATAAAAAGTTACAAAAAGGCAACTCTGTCACTTGATTTTTTAATATCTATTATAAGCAATCTCAACTCGTAATCATCATTCATTGCTTTATATCATCTGCAATTTTTCAAACACCGCTTTCAGTTCTTCCGGCACTGCTTCCGTCAGTGCCTTTGCCAATTCTTTCGGTGTAGTCCTCTTTCTGCCAAGCACCCACTGAATTGTCATATAAACAGAACCCTGACAATACATTTCCAGAAGGAAACGAAGATGCTCGGATAGTTTCTGCCCTGATTTCTTTTCTATTTTATCCGTATAAAACTGTGTAATCAGTTCAAAATCATGGTCTCGTAAACAGTTCTGGCTGTCTGATTTAAATGCAGCCCGGAAAAAAAGTTTCTCCTGCTCAATATATTCAAATTTCTTTACCAGTCCCTCATATACTGTCTTTCCTTCTCCCATATGTTCAAAGGATTCTGCCAGAATTTTGTCAAAATACCAGTTTATTAAATCATATTTATCCTGAAAATGACGGTAAAATGTCTGTCTTGTCGTTCCGCTCAGTTCCACAATCTGACGCACTGTAATCCGTTCTATCGGCATCTTCGCCATACACTGCTTCATGGCATCTGCCAGCCGGTATTTCATCTGTTCTGCTTTCTGAACATTCTGCTCCATGCCTTCTCCTCCACTCACTTTGCCAATTTACTATCGTCAGCATAGCACCAACCTGTGAAAAAGGCAACCTGACCGCTTTTCCCTATAAAGTTTTGCTGCGCTTCCACCGCCAGATTATGATGGAAAGAAAAACTGCCACATAATCCGTCAGTGCCTGTCCATATATAACTCCGTGCAAGCCGAGCAATGCATTTAAGCCATAAAGCACCGGAATTAAAAGCACGCCCTGTCTTAATATGGAAAGAATCGTTGCCGGAAGTGCATTTCCGGTAGACTGCATGCAGTTCATATTCATGAATAAAATTCCAATAACCGGACCGGAAATCATATAAGCAATCAGCATTTCCACACCATAATTTATGACTTCTGCATCAGAAATAAACAGCCTTATAATCGGCTCCCGGAAAAAGAAAAACAACGCAGTTGCCAATATACCTACAATCAGGCAGCATTTCTTCGTGTAACGTTCCACTGCAATAAAACGCTCCCTGTTTCCGGCACCATAATTATATCCCAATAGCGGCTGTACTCCATTTGCCAGTCCCATCTGTAAAAATGTGATAAACATATTTGCCTTAAATACAATTCCAATGGCTGCCACCGGTGCATTTCCATAAGCCACCAGAATCTGGTTTAAAATAATCGTAGAAATGCTCATCAATGCAGAAAAAATTGCTGTTGGAAGTCCCGCAGAACATACCTGAGTCAGGATTCCGTCTCCACATTTAAAATACCGGAACGCCATAGACATATTCCTGCTCTTTCTGCAGAAATACCAAAGATAATATACACTTGCCATTATATTTCCAATGGTCGTTGCAATGGCTGCACCTGCTGCACCCATACCAAATCCGCTGATAAATACCGGGTCTAAAATAATATTGGCAATGGTTCCTATCATACTTCCGGTCATAGCTTCCCTGCTGGCTCCATCGGCACGCACGACAAAGCTTGCTGCCGCAGACCAGATAATAAACGGTGCACCATAAGAAATGTATGTCGTATATCCCTTTGCCAGTTCATAAGTATCTGCATCTGCTCCAAACAGTTGTAAAATTGGCTGCATGCCAGCCAGCAAGATTACGGCAAAAACAATTCCCACGATAAGCGATGCGTAGGTGACAAAGGAAGAAACCTGCTTTACTCTTTTTTCATTCTTTTCGCCCAATGCCATAGACGCTGCCGCGCTTCCACCCATGCCAAACATATTGGCAAATGCCATAAATAATATAAAAATCGGATTCGTCAGACTGACCGCAGCCACCTGCAACGGGTCCCCGGTCTGTCCTACAAAAAACGTATCTGCCATATTATAAACAACGGTAACCAGACTGCTGATGACACTTGGAATTGCCATCTTTGCTACTGCCTTCGATACCTTCATGCTGCCCATTAATTCATTTTCATCCATTGTAATCCTTCCTTTCTTCCTGTATAGTCTGTTGCCAGGTGCTTATCAGCACCTGCAGTTTAAAATTTTTCACTCCAGATTCCGAAGCATCTTCTCTGCAATTCTTAAGAACTCTCTTTTTTCTTCTTCCGTAATCCCCTGCAGTAAAAGTTCTTCCGATTCTGTGATTTCTTTTCGCAGAATATGCTCAATCTTTCGCGCCTGTTCTGTAAAAACAATCCTCTTATATCTTCCATCCTCTGATTCCGGCACCCGGCAGATTAGTTCTGCCTTCTCAAGATTCTTTAAAGTCTCTGTTGCAGTAGACGGACGTAAACCAAATTCTTCCTCAATCTCTTTCTGGTATACCGGGTGCTGCTCCGATTCCACCAGAATATAATTTAAAATATTTCCTTTTGCTCCGCTGATTCCAATGGATTCCTGTATTTTCTTAGAACGTCTGCGGAGACGGTTGGATATTTTATTGATTACCTTTCCTGTTTCCATGGCAATCTGTTCCTTTCCTTATCTTATTGCTACTTTTAAAATTAGTTCGGTTCCTAAGTATTTTAGTCTGATTTTTCCATAATGTCAACTACGAAAAACAGGGTTTTTAAGTTTCTCGAGTTATTGCTATGCTCGCCAAATTCCGCACAAAAAAAAGGACCACATTGGGCGAAGTCATCACTTCAACTTCGCCCATATGAGCCTTTTTTATAAAGATTCCTGCAAAGACTGATAGGTTGCAGAAAACTGCAATCCTAAGATTACAACGATTCCCATGAGAAATGCCAGCAAATGAAAATTACTGAAGGATAATGCTGCAACCGGATTCTTTAAGGTCGTTGGTCCCATAACAATGGCATAAAGGGAGCCAGCCATTAATCCTATGATTGTATATACCATCTGTGAACGGTAACGCTCCAGGCAGATTTTAATTCCTTTGACAACCGAAACTGCTCCGGCAATTACACCCAGTCCAAATACAAAAAGTCCCGGAAAATAAGACCAGTTCATATGAAGAAATTCTTTTATTCCGGAAATAACCGGAAGATATAATCCCAGTATCAAAAGCAGCGTAGAACCGGAAATTCCCGGAAGAAACATTGCTGAAATTGCAATCATTCCGGCAAAGAATAAATACAGTGCCATCGGTATGCTTAACTGATTTAAATTTCCGCCCTGAAACAGGCTGGTGTGATTGAGACAAGTAATTCCGATTACCAGTAATGCTCCTAAAACTGCAAAAATAATATTGTGATACTTTCCTTTTAAAGTTTCTTTCTCTTCTTTGATGACAAATGGAATCGACGCTGCCACGAAGCCCATAAACAATGAGCTTACTACATAAATGTGTGTTTCAAAAACCGTTGCCAGCACAAGCACTGCTCCTGCCATTCCAAGAATCCAGCCAAGCCCCAGTTTCACCAGATAAAGAAAGGCTTCCTTTCGCTTTGCTCCCTTTTCATATACCAGATCGTTGATACTTCCGATAAACTTATCATAAAAGCCTAAAATAAATGCTACCGTTCCACCGGAAACTCCCGGCACACTGTCCGCCAAAGCCATGCTGACTCCATATAGAAATTGTCTTATCATGTTAAATCCTCCACTTTTTCTTTCTATCTGATTTCTTTTCTTATAATAGCCCAGATATCTTTCGAAAAAAGTATAAGAATCTAAACAAAAGCTAAACTTTTTATATTAAAGATTTAATCGGTAGCCTGCTCCCCAGACGGTCTCTATCATCTGCGGATTCTTTGGGTCTTCTTCTAATTTCTCCCGAATCCGGTTAATGTGCACCGTAACAGTTGCGCTGTCTCCCACATAATCAAATCCCCAGATTTTTTCAAATAGAAAGTCTCTGGAAAATACCGTATTGGGATTCATTGCCAGGAATTTTAAAAGTTCAAATTCCCGGTGTGGCAGCTTGATTTCCTCTCCGCCACGATATACCTTCCAGCTTTGAAGTTCAATCTCCACATCACCGATATGAATTTTCTTTGCAGCCTGCACCTCCTGTGCATTTTCTTCGCCAGTCTGATGAGTAAGACGCTGATACCGCTTCAAATGGGCATTCACACGGGCAACTAACTCTGCCGGGTCAAAAGGCTTTACAATATAATCATCTGCTCCCAGTCCCAGACCACGAATTTTATCAATCGTCTCGGTCTTTGCCGTAACCATGAGAATCGGAATTTCCATCTGCTCCCGCACTCTTTTGCATATCTCATAGCCACTCATTCCAGGCAGCATCAAATCCAGAAGCAAAAGCTGAAATTCTTCCTGACGCAAAGCATCCAACGCTTTTCTCCCATCCGCTGCAATACTTACTTCGTAGCCGCTCATTTCCAGATAATCTTTTTCCAACAATGCAATATCTTCATCATCTTCTACAATTAAAATTTTCTGCATCGCTACTCCTCTTCTTTCTGTAAAGGCAATTCTATTTTTACAGCAAATCCATTCTGATTATATGCTGCTATCGTTCCCTGCTGTTCCTCAATGATATATTTACATACATAAAGCCCCAGTCCACTGCCGTCCTTTTTACTGTTTCTAGCCTCGTCTCCGCGGTAAAACTGTTCAAAGACATGGGGCAGCTTATCCTCCTCGATTCCGGCTCCATTATCTTTAAAAATAAGATACGCCTTATCGTCCTCTTTCTGTAAAAGAATTTTTATCTCCAAATACTCCGTTTCACTGTAACGCCGGCTGTTTTCCAGCAGATTGTCAAGCACACGCTGCATCTGTTCGGAATCCATATTTACTACACAAGTGTCCGTATTATTTTCCAGGGTTATCTGATAACCTTCTTCTGTTTCTTCTTTCTGCTTTCGCTCCACATATTTTGAAAGCCAGCCTCCAAGCTCTGTTTTCTTTAAGAAAAATGGCATATTTCCGGTTTCAAGCTTCGATACAAAAAATAATTTCTGTAACAGCCGTTCCATATCACCGGCTTTCTGATAGGAAATTTCCAAATACTGTCTCTGCTTTTCCGGCGTACTGGCAACGCCATCTAACATTCCCTTAATGAATCCTTTGATGGAAGTCAGCGGCGTACGAAGGTCATGGGAAATGCCGGAAATCATTTCTGTCCGGGCCTGCTCATAGGCTCTCGCCTTATCCATATTTTCTTTTAAATGTTGCTGCATAATATTAAAGGTTTCACAGACTTCTCCAAACTCATCCTGTCTTTCATATACAATCGGCACCGAAAGATTGCCGCCATTGATTCGCTCTGCCGCCTGATTCAATGCATCTACCGGAACCATAATTTTTCGAATCATATATTTTGTAAATAGCTGGCTGCACAGCAAAAGTCCTGCTATACAAAGCATTCCCGCTATCAGAAATACAATAACAAACATTTCAAACATGCCTCGGTTCATTCCAAGGAAAGTAAGATTCTTCGGGCTATAGGTCGCATAAACTTTATATGTTTTTCCATTTTCCGTTATGCTGCATTTTGCAATGGATACATTTTCCATGCTATATATCCTTACCGTGTTCTTTTCTCCCTGCTCATCATCCTCCTGCAGTTCTTCGATGCACTCTAACTCTCTGTGTGCTGCATTGGAAAATATTTTTTCATCATTTTCTGCCACATACAGATGAAAACCGTATTCTGAAAGACTGTCACTTAACCGGTTCCAGTCAGCCGGCTCTTTCTGCTGCTCTAAAAGAATCGTCTGCACCTCATAAATATTTTCTGAAAGCTCTGCATTCTGCCTGACGCGGTTCATAAATTCTTCTTTAAAAAACAGCACAGAAACGCCTCCAATTCCAAACAGAATCAGAAGCGAAACCAATACCATCAACGTATTCGATAAGAATATTCTCTTTTTCATTGTCATAAGGTTATCCCCTTCCCACCGCTACCGGTGTATGTCCTTCCTTACTACTTTCTCTTATTTCAACCAGTTTACATAATGCGATTGCAATTCCGGTGCCAATCAATGCACCAGCCAGCACATCCGTTGGATAATGTACGCCCACATAAATTCTTGACAAGCTGATAAGCACTGCAAGAACCATTACCGGAATTCCATATTTCTTTGGCATCCGGTAAAACAGAACAACCGCCGCTGCAAAAGAGCTTCCGGTATGTCCTGAAGGAAATGAAAAATCTCCCTGGGCACCAATCAGTGAAGTCAGTCCCGGAATCACCTCATAAGGTCTTGTTCTTGCCACCAGATTCTTTAATATCATATTATTAATAAGAAGAGAACCGGCTAACGCAACTAATACCAGCACTCTGGTCTTTCTGGTTTTCTTAAAGCATAGCAGTACTACCGCCAAAAACAGCCAGATTGCACCGCCATTTCCAAGCTTTGTAATAAAAATTAC